>CAVEBA010000131.1:0-5048 GCA_963613695.1 Sphaerochaetaceae bacterium | reverse complement strand
GATATGCACTGCATGAGCGATACGTATCTGGCGGAAGCCCTGTCGCGGGAACTCGCCGAAAAGACGGCGGCGGGAACGGTTTCGAACTCGTGAAAAAAAATTCCCGCGGGAACGCGGGAACGCAAAAAAAAAGCGCTCCCGAGCGGGAACGCTTTTTTTTCAAGGAAACTCGGAATCAATACAGGAAGTTGATCCACGCGCCCCACCACACGTTGTGGTCGTTGTTGTCCTCGCCGGCGAGACCGTCGTCGCCGTCGTTGTTGTAGGCGTAGCGAATGCCGAGCCCGACGTCCGTGCCGCTGTTGATGCGATAGGAAACATCGGCGGAAGCCGCGACGTAGCCGTAGTCGTTGTGTCCTTTGCTCTCGCCGGCATCCCGCTGGTCTCCGTTGTATTTGTTCGCGTCGACGTAGCCGTAGCAGGCGGCGAGTTTCAGCGTGACATCGGAGCCGAGATCAAAGGATTTTTCGAGACCGATTTCGTAAGCGAGCTGATCGCGGTTCCAATTGTAGGCGACCTGCGCGAAACCGATAACCGAGGTGTCTTCGTTCCCGTCGAGCAGATTGAACGCGCGGGAAACGCCGAGGAAGATTTCGTTTTGGCGATTGAGCTCCACACGGTTCATTCCCTTAGCGCTTTCGCGATCATTCCAGCCCGTGAACTTGTAGCCGAAATCGAGCGTAATCGTTTCGCCGATGGCGACTTCCGAGCCGATCTTAATCGAACCTTCATCGGAAACAGTGTGTCCGCCGCGTTCGTTGTTCGTCGGGGACATCCAGAAGAAGTCCGCATACGGCGTAAAGCCGATGTCCGATGTCTGCGGAACGAAATATTTCAGCGAAATCGTCGTCTGCATGTTTTCGTTGACGATGCGCTTACCGGAGGAAATGTAGCGGCTTTCGAAATCGAACTTGGCGCCGATAACGAAATCCTTATCCGATGCCGAAGCGGCGGATTCCTGAGCGAATGCGGAAACGCCGAAAGCGGCGATCGCGAGAGCGGTGATGACTTTTTTCATTGAATTTACTTTTTTCTTTTTGGGTTAAACAAAATGATTTTTCAAAGGATATTTTCGGACGGCGGGAACGCAAGCACGGAATTTCATGCGGGAACGCGTTCACGCGCGGAGATGCGCAATGACGGCATCGGCGAATTCCGAACATTTCAGCGCCGTTGCGCCGGGAATCATTTCCGCAAGGTCAAACGTAACCGTCTTCGCCGTGATCGCGCCTTCGACGCCTTTCACGACGAGATCCGCCGCTTCGTTCCAGCCGAGATGGCGGAACATCATTTCCGCCGAAAGCAACAGCGAGGACGGATTCGCCTTGTCGAGCCCGGCGAGCTTCGGCGCCGTGCCGTGCGTCGCTTCAAAAATCGCGTGTCCCGTTTTCGTGTTGATGTTCCCGCCGGGCGCAATGCCGATGCCGCCGACCTGCGCCGCGAGCGCATCGGAAACGTAGTCGCCGTTCAAATTCAGCGTCGCGACGACATCGAATTCCGCCGGATGAAGCAAAATTTCCTGCAAAAACGCATCGCAGATGCAATCTTTTATCACGAGCCCCGCGCCGGGTTTTCCCGCGGGAACGCGCAACCACGGACCGTCGCCGATCGGTTCCGCGCCGAACTCTTCGCGCGCAACGGCGTAGCCCCAGTCGCGAAACGCGCCCTCGGTGAATTTCATAATATTTCCCTTGTGCACAAGCGTCACGGACTTGCGCCCCTGCGCAATCGCGTATTCGAGCGCCGCGCGCACAAGCCGCTGCGTTCCCGCTTTGGAAACGGGTTTCACGCCGAAACCGATTTCGTCGGGCGTTTCCGCACCGAAGCGAATTTTTTTGAAATCGTCCGGAAATTCCGTTTTGAGAAATTCAATCATGCGCTGCGCCTTGGGCGTTCCCGCCGCCCAATCGATGCCCGCGTAAATGTCTTCCGTATTTTCGCGAAAAACGACCATGTCCACTTTCGCCGGCGCTTTCACCGGCGTCTCGATCCCGCGAAAATATTTCACCGGACGCAAGCAGACAAAAAGATCGAGCGTTTGGCGCAACGTGACGTTGATCGAACGCACGCCTTTGCCGACGGGCGTCGTGAGCGGACCTTTGATGCCGACAAGATATTCGCGAAACGCCGCGAGCGTGTCGTCCGGCAACCACGTGTCGAATTTTTTGAACGAATTTTCGCCGGCAAAAACTTCGCGCCATTCGATTTTTCGCGTTCCCGCGTAGGCTTTTTCGACGGCGGCGTCGAGCACGCGCACGGCGGCGCACCAAATGTCGGGACCGCTCCCGTCGCCGCAAATAAACGGAATAATCGGATTGGCGGGAACGCTCAACGTCCCGTCCGCGCGAACGGAAATTTTTTCAGGTGTCATATTGCCGAAAACGAATAACGCGCCGCCGCACCTTTGCCAAAGAAAAAAGTTTTAAACGGCGATTCGCGCCGGCGGGCTGGTTGACTGGCGGACTGGTGGACTGGTTAAGTGTGATTTTTGCCGCAGGCAAAAAATTAAAGGAAACTACTCTCCCGCGGAGCGGGAATCAACAGGCGCGAAGCAGCACGCTACTCCTAAACTCCTAAACCTTTTCAACTCCTCAACTTTTTTTGCCTTCGGCAAAAAAAATCACTGTTCGCGAACGACGCGGAAAGTGACGTTCGCGTAGCCGGATGACACGGCGCGCGTTTCTGCGGCGTTTTCCGTGCGGCATTGCGTGCGCGCGGAATCGTAGGCTCCGCCTTTCACAACGGCTTTGCTTTTGGATTTTCCCGCCGTCCATTCCCAGCAATTGCCCCAAAAATCGATTGCGCCGCACGCGCCCGGCGTTCCCGCGTAAGTGTCCACGGGCGTGGTGCCGGGATTTTCGCCGCAGTTAAAATCCGCATCTTTCGGCATGTGTCCGGCGGCGAGCTCCCATTCCGCCTCGCTCGGGAGACGATAGCGTGCGTTCCCGTCGCGCGAGGAAAGCCACTTGCAGTAAGCGACCGCGTCATCACGGGAAACGTTCACGACGGGATGGCGCGCCTTGCCTGCCGGCGGTTTCCCGTCGCGCGACCAGCCGGCGGGAGCCTTGTGTCCGGTTGCCTTGACGAATGCGGCGTATTCTTCGTTGGTAACGGGCGTGTGCGCGATGCTCACGTTTTCGGCGGCGCCGATGAGCGGATGAAATCCGTCTTTCGCGTCGCGGGAACCCGGACGCAAACGCTTGTCGGTGAATCGCGCCATATTTTGGTCAACGCGCGTTGCGCGGTTGCGAATCATTTCGTCGACGATTTCCTGCATCTCCGTCACCTTGGATTCGTGTTTCGCGGTGCGCTTCAATTCTTCGAGTTTTGCTTTTTTGCGCTTCACGATCGCGTCGTAATTTTTTTCGACTTTCTTTTTGAGCGCGGCGTAATTTGCGGGGGTGGGCGACTTGCGATAAGCGGCGATGAGCGCCTTTGTTTCTTCGTCGAGCTCGGGGCGTTCCTTTTCGATTGTCGTGCTGAATTTGTGCAGCTTGGCTTCGGGATTCGGCGCGGCGACTGCGGGAACGAGCGCGAGCGCGGCAATTCCCGCGATGATGACGAGGTGAAGATTTTTTCGGAGGTGTGCAAACGAGAAACTTTTCATGCCCTAAAAAACGCGGGAACGCAGCGAATGTTTCACGCGTTCGCGCGTTCCCGCGAAAATTCGTGTTTCCGAAACGGGCGTCGTTCGTTATACATAGTGCGCAGAAGAACCGCCGAAGATGCCGCTAATCGATCGACATATTTTATGGGAATGGCTGAAAATTTTCGCGATGTCGCTCATCGCGATGATCGGCATGTTGCTCATTTCCGCAATCTACAACAATCTTCAGGATTTGCTGGAATGGAGCGTGCCGACAGCGGTGTGCGCGGAATTTTTTGCGATGATCGCGATGGGCTTTCTCCCGGTCGTCATTCCCGTTTCGTTGCTTGTTTCGCTGCTTTTCACGCTGGGGCATTTGCATAAAAATCAAGAGCTTACGGCGATGCGTGCGGCGGGGCTCGGAATTTTTCGCATCACGCGTTCGCTGTGGATTGCGGGAGCGGCGCTCTCGTTTCTCATGCTGTTGCTGAACGCATCGCTCGTCCCTCACGCAACGGAACGCGCCGCGACGATTCTCTCCGAAGCGCAACTGCGGCATCAGGAAAAAACCGGCAAAACGGACCGCGCCGCGCTACGCGGGGAACGCCTATTTTTCCGCAACGCGGCGGAAAGACGCGTGTGGTTTATCGCCAATTACAACACTTACACGGGAACGGCGTTCGGCGTGAACATTTACACGACCGACGAAAACGGGGAAATCGCGAGAGCGCTCGTCGCGCGAGACGGACGCTACGATCAGAATTCGCGCACGTGGACGCTACGCGCGGGGAAAGAGCTGATTTACGAAAACGGGCATCTCTTACGCCAACCGAAATTCGACGAAATCCGCATCACCGATTACTCGGAAAATCCCTCGCTGATGGCGCTCGTCGGGCGCAAGGCGAATGACCTTTCCATTCCCGAAATTCGCCGCATTCTCCGAGAAACGGATTCGAAAAGCAATCCGCGCATCGCCGAATACGAAGTTTATTATTACTCGATTTTGGCGAGCCCGTTTTGCTGTCTCATCGTCGTCGGAATTGCGATCCCGTTTGCGGTTGCGGGCGTTCGCGTGAATCCGATGGTGGGCGTTTCAAAATCCATCGGGCTCTTCGCCGCGTATTACCTGCTGACGAACGTGTTCAACATGCTCGGCGCGAGCCAGTGGCTTCCGCCGATTATCGCGGCGTGGACGCCGAACGTGCTCATGCTCGCCTACGCGATTTATCTCTGCCGCAGGGTGGAGTGAGACGGTCGCATTTTATTTGCGACCGGTCGGGAAAAGGCGTTAACTCTCCCCCGAGTCGTGAAATTCCTAAATTTGAGAAAAAAAATCAAGGTCGCCGCGATCTTGGCAGCGATGGTGCTTTCGGCGCTCGGAGGCGCGTATCTCGCGCTGAAAATCGCCGGCGGGACGGATGTTTCCGATGCGCTCCTGCAACGCAAAATCACCGAGGAATTT
>CAVEBA010000130.1:0-5050 GCA_963613695.1 Sphaerochaetaceae bacterium | reverse complement strand
GTCAGACATAGGTAAAAACCCTTAAATTTTTGCCTTAGGCAAAAATCAGCCTTTCTCATTCCTAATTCCTAACTTCTAATTCCTCAGAAAACCTTTTCAACTCCTCAACTTTTTTTGCGGGAACGCAAAAAACGGAAAATTTTTCTTTTGCGCGGGAACGTGCGGGCGGGTAGGATTGTCGCGTTCCGTTTTCATTTATTAACCTGAAAAAAATACGATGAACAATTTGAAGTTTGCTCTTCCCGTTGTCGCGCTCCTGTCTGCCTGCAATCCGGGCACTGCGGTCGAGCCGGAATCTCATTCTTCCGCGCCGGCGACGGCGCAAGCTCCCGCCGTTCCCGCGCCCGCGGCGGAAAGCGTTCCCGCATCGGCGGAAACTCCGGTCGTCGCGCAGAGCGCTTCCGAAAACGTTCCCGCGACGCCTGTTCCCGCGACGCAGGAAAAAGCCGTTCCCGCGCCGATTTCGGGCGAAGGTTTTGCGGTGACGAAAGTCGTTCCCGAAGATTTTACGCCTGCCGCGTTCAACATTTTCACCGACGGCGCAATGCGTTTCCGCGTCGAATTTTACGCCACGGACGTTTTCCGCATTCAGGCGGCGCCGGACGGCAATTTCGCCGATCCGCTGAACGATCCGACCGCCGCGCAAATTCTCGTGGACGATCTTCCCGTGAATCGCGATCGCGTAGATTGCGAAGTGACGGACGCCGATGTCGTTTGGCGCACGGGAACGCTCGAGCTGCGCATGAATCGCGCGCACGGGACGTTTTCGCTTTCCCGCGCGGACGGCACGCCGATTTTTTCCGAGAAAAAACCGCTCTCTTTCGCCGGAAATACGACGACGCAGACGCTCTCGACCGATCCCGACGAATTTTACTACGGCGGCGGTCAGCAGAACGGACATTTTTCCCACAAGGGAACAAAAATCGAAATCTCCGCCAACGGTTGGAACGAGGGCGATCGCCCGAATCCCGCGCCGTTTTACATGAGCAATCGCGGCTACGGCGTGTTGCGACACACGTTCGCCACGGGCGCGTATGATTTCACGGGAACGGACGCCGTTTCGACCGTGCACAACGAAAACCGTTTCGACGCGTTTTATTTCGTCGGCGACGGGTTCCCGCGCATTATCGATCTTTACACGCGATTCACCGGGCGTCCGAATTTTCTCCCGATTTGGGGCTTCGAGCTCGGTGATGCCGACGCCTACATGACGCGCGATCCGAAGACGAAAGAGCCGCTTCTCGAAAACGGAAAATTTAAGGAGCTTACGCCGTATTCGCTCGAACGCGTCGCGGAAAAATATCGCGAACACGACATGCCTTGCGGTTGGATGCTCGTGAACGACGGCTACGGTTGCAATTACGTGCAGTTGCCGCACGTCGTGCAAAGCCTCGCGGGAATGGGTTTCCAAACCGGACTTTGGACGGAGGGCGCGCTCACGCGCATGGCGTGGGAAGTCGGCGTCGCGGGAACGCGCGTGCAAAAACTCGACGTTGCGTGGACGAGCGACGTGAAAAAAACTACGCGCGAAAAGCCGCTGTCCAAAGTTCAGCACGCGCTCGAATGCAACAAAATCGCGTGGGACGGGATCGCAAAAAATTCCGACTCGCGTCCGCTCACGTGGACGGTGCTCGGCTGGGCGGGAACGCAACGCTACGCCGTTTGCTGGACGGGCGATCAGGCGGGCGACTGGAATCTTATTCGCTATCACATTCCGACGCTCATCACTTCCGGAATGTCCGGACAGGCTTACGCCACGACCGACGTTGACGGCATTTTCGGCGGTTCGCCCGAAACCTACACGCGCGATTTGCAGTGGAAATGTTTTACGCCTGCGCTCTACGTGATGAACGGTTGGAGCGATGCCGATGCGATGGCGGGCGTGCCGAAAAAAAGTCCGTGGTGGTTCGAAGAACCTTACCGCTCGATCAATCGCAGCTATCTCAAACGCAAGCTGCGCATGACGCCTTACATGTATAAATATGCGCACGACGCCGCGACCACCGGCGCGCCCATCGTTCGCGGAATGATTTGGAATTTCCCCGAAGATCGCAAAACGTGGGATAAATCCACGCAGTATCAGTTCATGCTCGGCGAGGATATTCTCGTCGCTCCCGTGTACACCGCGATGACGATTAACAAAGGCTGGCGCAAGGAAGACATTTATTTGCCCGAAGGCGTTTGGTTCGATTACTGGGACGGGCGCGTCGTTCCCGGACCTTACACGATCGACAATTATCCGATCACGCTTGAAAAACTCCCGATTTTCGTGCGCGGCGGCGCAATCATTCCGATGTATCCGGAAATGCTTTACAGCACGCAAAAACCCAAGGACGTCATAACGTTCGACGTTTATCCTTACGGAAAATCTTCGTTCGAAATGTATGAGGACGACGGGAACACGCGCGCTTACCTCGACGGAAAATATTCCAAGCAACTCATCACTTGCGACGCGCCGAAGGGCACCGCCGGCGACATCACGATCGACATCGCTCCCGCGCTCGGCGAATTCGACGGCAAATACGCCGAACGCGCCTACGCGTTTGAAATTCACACGCCGTTCCGCCCGACGCGCGTTCTCGCCGACGGCGCGGAGCTTCGCGAAATCGCGGATGCCAAAGCGTATGAAAATTCCGCGCAGGGCTGGCGCTTTGATCCGAACGATCGTCGCGGGATCGTCTTTGTAAAACTCGCAAAACGCAGCACGAGCGTTCCCGCGAAAATCGCGTTGGACGTTTCCGAAAAACTCGGCGCGTGGGCGGCGTTCGAGCCGTATCCGGAGCCGGTCGTTTCGCCGGAATTGGACAAATCCGAATTCAAGGTCGTCGCGTCCTCCGAACAGGGCGACGGCAGAATTTCCAATGCTTTCGACGGTTCCGCGGGAACGATTTGGCACTCGAATTATTCTCGCGAGGACGAAAAACATCCTTACACAATCGACATCGATCTCGGCAAACTTACCGCCGTCAACGGTTTCGGTTATCTGCCGCGCGCGGGGCTTAGCAACGGCGCAATCAAGGATTACGAAATTTACGTCGCGCGCACGCCGGGCGATTTCGGCGAACCCGTCGCCAAAGGCGCGTTCCCGCCGGAAAAAGAAGCCGACGGCTCGCCGAAATACCAGAAAGTTGCGTTCCCGGCGAAATGGGGACGCCACGTGCGCCTCGTAGTGCTTTCCGCGTTGAACGGCGAACGTTTCGGCTCCGCCGCAGAATTTGACGTTTTGCAGGACATCGCCGCCGAACCGCTCGCGGACGAATCGCTCAATCTTGGCGACCGCATCGGCATCGTTCCCGCGAAAATCGAAGGCGACGCCGTCTTTAACAAAGGACGAAACGCTTCCGAAATCGTCGTGGACGGCGAAAAAATCGCCACGGGCATTTCCGTGCTCGCGGGAACGAAAGTTTCCTACGCGCTCGACGGTTCGTGGGATCGCCTTGAGGGCGCCGTCGGACGCGAAAAGGGCGGCAAAGGTCCGGTAACGTTCCGCATTTTCGCCGACGGAAAACAAATCTTCGAACGCGCGGGAATGAGCCCGGAATCCGTAAAACAGCTCGTCTCGCTCGACATCGCGGGCGTGAAGCAACTCGTTTTCGAATTCGTTGCCGATGCCGACGGCGATGCTTCCGACTCCGGCGTTTGGACGGACATTCGTCTCGTCCGCAAAGGTTCGGAGTAATCCGCGCGTTCCCGCAAAAAAATAAAAAACGTTCCCGCGATTTGTGTTGCGGGAACGTTTTTTTCGTGTGCTTTCTTCGAAATTGTCTTGTCGCTTCGTTCGCGCTCGGCGTAAAATCTGCGCCGTTCCCGCATCGGGGACACAAACCGTTTTCTGTAATCCAAATCGCAAAAATACCATGAGAATTCTCGTTACCGGCGGCGCCGGATACATCGGCACACACACCGTCATCGAACTGCTTCAGGCAGGCTACGACATCACGATCGTCGATAATCTTTACAACTCGCAGGAAGAAGCCGTGAAGCGCGGCGCCGAGCTCGCGGGCAAGTCGCCCGAGTTCTACAAGGTCGATTTGCTCGACTACGCGGCGCTCGAAAACGTTTTCAAAAAATCGAAATTCGACGCGGTCATTCATTTCGCCGGACTGAAAGCCGTCGGCGAATCCGTCGCGAAGCCGCTTTTTTACTATCACAACAACATGACGGGCACGTTCAACTTGCTCGATCTGATGAAAAAATACGGCTGTCGCAACATCGTTTTCTCCTCGTCGGCAACGGTTTACGGAATGCCGGAAAAAGTGCCGCTGGACGAAAGCTGCTCCACGGGAGCGCTCAATCCTTACGGCGCGACGAAGCTCTTTCTCGAACGCGTCATCTCCGACGTTAAGGCGGCGGAACCGGATCTCGGCGTCGTGCTGTTGCGCTATTTCAATCCCGTCGGCGCGCACCCCTCGGGACGCATCGGCGAAAATCCGAACGGCATTCCGAACAATCTCATGCCCTACATCGCGCAGGTCGCCGTCGGGCGCTTGCCGTTCGTGCGCGTTTTCGGGAACGACTATCCGACAAAGGACGGCACGGGCGTTCGCGACTACATTCACGTCGTGGATCTCGCGCGCGGACACCTCGCCGCGCTCAAAAAACTCGAGCAGACACCGGGCGAAATTTACACCGTTAACCTCGGCACGGGAACGGGTTATTCCGTGCTCGATATGATTCACGCATTCTCGAAAGCGTGCGGAAAGGAAATTCCTTACCAAATCGCACCGCGCCGCCCGGGCGACGCTCCCGAATGCTACGCCGATCCGAGCTACGCCAAAAAACTCCTCGGCTGGGAAGCCACTCACACGCTCGACGACATGTGCGCGTCCTCGTGGAAATGGCAATCCATGAATCCGAACGGCTACGAAGCCTGATTTTTTCGCGTTCCCGCGCGGGAACGGCTTAGCCCACGGATAAACACCGAGAAACACGGATTTTTTTTCTTGGCAATCTTGGGGGCGGAGATGTGGACATCTCCGCCCCCAAAGAATTTTTGCCGTGGCAAAAATTTAAGGAAACTCCTCTCCCGCGGAGCGGGAATCAACAGGCG
>CAVEBA010000129.1:4004-5283 GCA_963613695.1 Sphaerochaetaceae bacterium | reverse complement strand
AACTTCTCTCCCGCGGAGCGGGAATCAACAGGCGCGAAGCGCCGAATCAACTTCTAAACTTTTCAACTTTTTTCGCCTTCGGCGAAAAAACACATTGACAGTCGTGTCAAACGCCTATGTTTTACGGGAACGTAAAAAAACGATGACGATAGCGCAGATGACGGAAGAGGACGAAAAGACGCTTGCCGAGAAGAAGATTCTTGCGGCAGCGAAAGAGATTTTTATGCAAAAGGGGCTGGAAGCGACGTCGATGAGCGACATCGCGAAAGCGGCGGGCATCAGCCGCACGCTTCTGCACTATTATTTTCGCACTAAGGAAAAACTTTTCCGCGAAATTTTTCGCAGTGTGGTGGACGGTTTTATGCCGCAGTTGGGGAAGATTGTTCGCGGGAACGCGAGCGTGCGCACGAAAGTGGAAAAATTTGTGGACGGCTACATTGATTTGTTGGCGTCGATGCCGCTTTCGCCGCATTTTATCATCAACGAAATTTATCGCGATCCGGAGGGCATGGTTTCGCTTTTTCTCTCGGTGGAAAGCGCGCACGGGAACATCGCGTATGCGTTGGACATGTTGGAAAAACATGCGCGCGAGAAAAAAATTCGGGATTTTGACGCGCAGCATTTTTGTCTGTCGCTTTACAGCCAATGCGTGTTCCCGTTCGTGCTTTCGCCGGTGCTGAAATCTGCGATTTTTGCTGCGGACGCGAAACGCTACGCGGAATTTATCGAACGGCTGAAACGCAACATTAAACGCACGGCGATTTCCCGCCTTTATCCGGCGGAATGAACTTGGAAAAATTTAATTCGGAAACGCGCACTTTTAAGAAAAACGCCATTATGAAGGACGAAAAAATTTACAATGCGGGCTTGGACGTCGGCTCGACGACGCTGAAATTGGTGTTTGCCGACGGGAACGGCAATGTTGTTCACTCCGAGTATCGGCGGCACCACGCGGATATTTTCGGAACGCTTGAGATTGCGTTCGGGAACGCGATTGCGAAACTCGGTGATGTGCCGGCGCGGCTCGTCGTTACGGGATCGGCGGGCATGGGCGTTGCCGAGCGCGGCGGATTTCCGTTCGTGCAGGAAGTCGTCGCGGCGGCGGAAGTCGTTCGCGCGAAATATCCGGACACGCGGACGTTTGTGGATATCGGCGGCGAGGACGCGAAAATGATTTTTTTCGAAGCGGGAAAATCGCCCGACATTCGCATGAACGGCAGTTGCGCCGGCGGCACGGGAGCGTTTATCGACCAGATGGCGACGTTGCTCGGGCGCGATG
>CAVEBA010000129.1:0-3994 GCA_963613695.1 Sphaerochaetaceae bacterium | reverse complement strand
TCTCGGAGCTTTCCGCGCTTGCGCTTGCGGCGCAGACGGTGCACCCGATTGCTTCGCGTTGCGGCGTGTTTTCCAAGACGGACGTTCAAAATTTGCTCGCGCGCGGCGTTTCGCGCGAAGACATTGCGGCGTCGATTTTCCATGCGGTCGCGTTGCAGTGCGTGGGCAATCTTGCGCGCGGTTGCGATATTTTGCCGAAAGCGTTTTTCTGCGGCGGGCCGTTCGCGTTCATTCCCGCGTTGCGCAAGGCGTTTGTTGAGGAATTGTCGTTGCGCGAAGAAGATTGCATCGTTTGCGAAAACGCGGCGATCGTTCCCGCGTGGGGTTGCGCGCTCTCGGCGATTCCGGGAACGGCGAAAAATTCGTCGCCGGACGCCGCGTCCGGCGAGCCGCAAAAACTTTCCGAGTTGGCGGCGAAAATGCGCGAGCAGAAAGCGGTTGTCGGGCATGCGCCGCGCGCGGGAGCGCTCCCGCGGCTGTTTCGCGACGAGGCGGATTTTTCCGCGTGGTCGGAATCGAAACGCGGCGGAGAAATTCCGGAAATTTCGCTCGAAGATTACGACGGCTCGCCGTGTTTTCTCGGAATCGATTCGGGTTCGACGACGACGAAAATCGTCATCACCGATTCGCGGGAACGCGTGCTTTATCGTTTTTACAAAAAATCGCAGGGCGACGCGCTCGGCACGGTTGAAGAGGGATTGAGCGCATTTCTCGAGCGTTCCCGCGCGGCTGGCAAGACGGTTCGCATCGCGCGTAGTTGCGCGACGGGCTACGGCGAAGATCTCGTAAAGGCGGCGTTCAATCTCGACGAAGGCGTTGTCGAAACGATTGCGCATTATCGCGCGGCGCGAAAATTTCGTCCGGACGTTTCGTTCATTCTCGACATCGGCGGGCAGGACATGAAAGCGATTTTCGTTGAAAACGGCGCGATCAACCGGCTTGAAATCAACGAAGCGTGCTCGTCGGGTTGCGGTTCGTTTGTGGAAGCGTTTGCGGCGTCGCTGAAATATCCGGTGGCGGAATTTGCGCGCATGGCGTGTTTCTCGGAAGCGCCTTGCGACTTGGGCACGCGTTGCACGGTGTTCATGAATTCTAAGGTGAAACAATGTTTGCGCGAGGGTGCGGGCGTTCCCGATATCGCGGCGGGACTGAGTTTTTCCATCATCAAAAATTGTTTGCACAAGGTGCTGAAAATCCGCGATATCGGCGAGCTCGGCGACTCCGTGGTCGTGCAGGGCGGCACGTTCCGCAATCTTTCCGTCGTTCGCGCGTTTGAAGTTTTGACGGGAAAATCCGTGGTCTTCACGAACATGCCGGAGCTGATGGGCGCTTACGGATGCGCGCTCGTCGCGGCGGAAAATTTTGCGAAAAACGGCGGCGACATTTCGCCGGAAAGCGCCGCGGGAACGCCGTTGGAGCGGCTGGCGAAGCGCAACGCATTTCGCGAAAAACAGCTCACGTGCCCGGGTTGCACGAATCGTTGTCAGGTGCGCGAATTCCTTTTCGACAACGGGAACACGTATTATTCCGGGAACAAGTGCGAGAAAATTTTTACGAACAAGGGCGGCGATTTTCGCAAGGGCGAAAACATGTACACGTTCAAGTATTCGCGCATTTTCCGCCGCTACACCGTTCCCGCAGAACGCGCGCAGGTGCTCGAAAAAAGCGTTCCCGCGGGAAAATCTGCGAAGCGCAAAATCGGGATTCCGCGCGCGCTCAACGCGTTTGAAAATTTCCCGTTCTGGAGCGCGTTGCTTTCCGAGTGCGGATTCGATGTCGTCGTTTCAGCGACTTCGACGATGCCGCTTTACGAAAAAGGTCTGCACTCCGTGATGTCCGACAACATCTGTTTCCCCGCGAAGCTGACGCACGGGCACGTGCTCGATCTCGTGTCGCGCAAGGTCGAACGCATTTTCATGCCCTACGTCGTGCGGGAACGCATGGAAGACAAGGAAGCCAACGGCAGCTTCAATTGCCCGATTGTTTCGAGCTATTCGCAAGTCATCGCTTCGGCGATGGAAACGCGCGAAAAATACGGCATTCCGCTGGATTCGCCCGTCGTTACGTTTTCCGATGAAAAATTGCTTCGTCGCGCGTGCTACAAGTATTTGCGCGGGCTCGGCGTTTCGCGGCGCGTTTTTGAACCCGCGTTTTCCGTCGCGCTCAACGCACAACGCAAATTCACGCACGAGCTTTGCGACAAGGCGAAAAGCATTCTCGAAAACGCGCGCAAAAATAATCGCATGGTTTTGGTGCTCGCCGGGCGTCCGTATCACTCCGACCCGCTCGTGCAGCACAAAATTTCCGATATGGCGGCGGATTTCGGCGCAGACGTCATAACCGAAGACATCGTGCGTTTTTCCGATGACGACGCGCTCGACGGCATCAACGGCGTTTTGCAGTGGACCTACGTCACGCGCATTCTCAAGGCGGCGCGCTTCGTCGCCGATGCGGACGCGTCCGTGCACTACGTGCAAATGACGTCGTTCGGTTGCGGTCCCGATGCGTTCATCATCGATGAAGTTTCGGACATTCTCCGCCGCGGCGGGAAAAACATTACGATTTTGAAAATCGATGACGTGAACAACATCGGTTCGCTCAAACTTCGTCTGCGTTCGCTTGTCGAAAGTCTCAAATTCAAAAGCAATCTTTCGGGAACGCGTTCCCGCGGCGCAACGCCGAAGCACACGGCAGTTTTCCGCGACGAAGATCGTCGCCGCACGATTCTTTATCCGTTCATTTCCGGATATCTTTCGCCGATTATCAAACCCGCGCTCGAGTCCTGCGGCTACAAGGCGGTCATGCTTCCGCCGAGCGACGAAAAGACGGTCGAATACGGTTTGAAACATTCGAACAACGAAGTTTGCTACCCGGCGACGCTCTGCGTGGGCGATGTCGTAAAGGCGCTCGATTCCGGAAAATACGATCGCAACGAAGTCGCAATCGGTATTTCGCAAACGGGCGGTCAGTGCCGCGCGACGAATTATCTCACGCTCATCAAAAAAGCGATGGCGAATGCGGGCTACGGCGACGTTCCCGTCGTTGCGCTCGGCGTCGGCACAACGCCGATTAACGAACAGCCGGGCATGCATTTTTCGCTTTCAAAAATTGCCAAACGCGCGGTTTCGGCGATTGTTTTCGGCGATTGTATTTCGCAAATGTATTACTCGACCGTCGTGCGGGAACGCGATGCGGGAACGTCCGCAAAACTGCGCGATGCCTACATGGCGGCGCTCATTCCCTGTGTGCGTCTCAATCGCGTGAGCGAAATGTTCCGCCTTTTGCGTCGTGCGGCGGAAGAATTTGATGCCGTTCCCGTGCGCGCGGAACGCGTTCCCGCGATCGGAATCGTCGGTGAAATTTTCGTCAAATACAATTCTTTCTCGCACAAAAACGTGGTGTCGTGGCTTGTCGAAAACGGCGTCGAACCGATCATTCCGAACGTGACGGATTTCATGATTCAAGACATCGTGAACAACAAAATCAACGTGAAGCTCAACCTCGCGCATCGCTCGTTGCGCACGTGGGGCTTTACGCTTGCGTTCTCGATGATTGCGAAATCCGCCGTGGCAAAAGCGGACAAAGCTTGCCGCGCGTTTCGGCGTTATCGCCCGTTCGGGAGCATCGAGGAAAAAGCGGCAAAGGGCGGCGAAATCGTCAATCTTGCGGCGCAGTTCGGCGAGGGCTGGCTCATTCCCGCGGAGTTTGCATCGTTTGCGGAGCACGGCGTGAACAACGCGGTTTCGCTTCAGCCGTTCGGGTGCATCGCCAATCACATCGTTGCGAAAGGCATCGAAAAACGCGTCAAACGCCTTTATCCGAAAATGAATCTGCTTTTCCTCGATTTCGATTCGGGAACGTCCGAGGCAAACGTGCTCAACCGACTTCACTTCATGATTCGAAACGCACGCGACGAGCTCGCCGCGGAAACTTCCGGTGAGAAGAACCGGTGAACCGGTGGACTGGAGAACTGGTTGACTGGTGAAGTGTGATT
>CAVEBA010000128.1:0-5288 GCA_963613695.1 Sphaerochaetaceae bacterium | reverse complement strand
AGAAGGTTGAGGAGTTTAGGAGTATCGTGCGGATTTTTGCCTGCGGCAAAAATTTAGGTGAGCGTTATTCACTATCCGCTATTAATTATTCACTGAAAACTCCTCTCCCGCGGAGCGGGAATCAACAGGCGCGAAGCGCCGACTAAACTCTAAACTCCTCAACTTTCATCCCGTTCCCGCTATTCGTAGCGGAGGGCTTCGATCGGGTCGAGGCGGGACGCGCGCAGTGCGGGATAGACGCCGGAAAGGATTCCGATGCCGACGGAGAAGACGAAGCCCGCGAGCATCACGCTCGGGGAGACGCTCATATCCGTCATGCCGCTACCCATGCGGGATTCGGACATAACGTGCCCGACGGCGCTCGTGATTCCGACGGAAAGCACCAGCCCGAGCATGCCGCCGATGGAGCTGACGAGCGCGGTTTCGACGAGGAATTGCAGAAAAATATCGCTCCCGCGCGCGCCGACGGCTTTGCGCACGCCGATTTCGCGAATGCGTTCGTTGATGGCGGCGAGCATGACGTTCATGATTCCGATCCCGCCGATGAAAAGCGAAATGAACGCGATCCCGCCGAGCGAAATCATAAATGAATTTTCGATTTTCTTGAATTCGGCGAGCACTTCTTCATTCGTCGTGATCCCGTAGTCCCGATATCCGCCGTGCGACTGCAACAGAACGCGATCGAGCAGCGGGACGGTCTCGTAAAGTTGATCGGAATTGCTGATGCGCACGTAAAGCGACGTGAGCTTGTCGTTTGACGTGTAGTTTGTTCTCGCCGTGTGAATGGGAATGTAGCAACCGCCGTTCATCCACCGCGCGGGACCGCGTTTTTTATCGTCCCCGCCGGGACCGCCGCCCATGCTGTATTCGTTGAGCACGCCGACGACGGTAAACCATTCGCCGCCGATTTTTACGGATTGCCCGATGGGATTTTCGTTCGGTTCAAAAATTTCATCGACGACGAGCGAGCCGAGCACGCAGACTTTTGCGCGGGAAAGCTCATCGATATCGCTGAGGAATCGTCCCTCCTGCACGCTACGTTTGTTGATGACGAGCCAGTCCGACATCGTTCCCGTGACGCGCGCGCGGAATTCTTTTCCGTTGCGGGAAATGGACGTGGTGCGCACGTTCACTTCCGGGGAAATGTGCGAAACGCTCGGCACGAGTTTGCGGATCGCATCGACGTCTTTCATCGTGAGTCCCGGCGCGGAATCCTGCAAATGTTCCTGCTCTTTCGGGAGCGCTTCCGTGGAAATCGTAATTTTTTCGATCCCGCCCTGCGTTTCGATAAATCCTTTGAATTGCCCGACCATTCCCTGCACGATGGAAACCATCGCGACGAGCGCGGCGACACCGAGAATGATGCCCGACATCGAGAGGAGCGAGCGCATCTTGTGCGCGAGGATTTCTCTCAGCCCGTTGACGAACGCGTTTTGGAGTGTTCCGTAAAATTTCATGGCTCCGAGAAAAAAAGTTCAGCGCAAATCTTCCGCGGCGAGATTTCCCGTGGAGGTATCGACGGGCGTTCCCGCGGGAACGCCGGCTTGCCGATAGTCGCTCACGATTTTTCCGTCGCGCATTTCGACGACGCGACCGGCGTATTTTGCAACGCCGAGATCGTGCGTGACCATGACGACGGGCAAGCCGTCATCGCGCAACGAACAAAGCAAATCGAGCGAACGGCGCACGTTTTTGCTGTCGAGATTTCCCGTGGGTTCGTCCGCGAGCACGATCCCGGGATTGTTTACGATGGCGCGCGCGGTCGCAACGCGTTGCCGCTCGCCGCCGGAAAGCTCGGACGGACGGTGCGCAACGCGGTGCTCCATCGCCACGCGAGAAAGCGCAAGGCGCGCGCGTTCTTCCGCTTCTTTTCGCGGAACGCGGGAATAGACGAGCGGGAGCGTTACGTTTTCGAGCACGGTGAGTCGCGGGAGCAGATTGAACGCCTGAAAAATAAAGCCGATGCGGTTGGCGCGATACCACGCGCGACGCGATGCGCCGACGTTCGTCACGTCCGTGCCTTCAAAAATGAGCTGTCCGCTCGTCAGCGTGTCCATGAATCCGAGCATGTGCATCATCGTCGATTTCCCCGAGCCGGACGGTCCGAGAATCGCGATGAATTCGCCGCGGCGAATTTGCAGGCTGACGCCGTCGAGCGCGTGAACGTCTTCATCGCCCATGCGGTAAATTTTTTTTGCGTCCCGCAGTTCGACTACGGGAACGTCAGATTCGGTGCTCATTGCGTGTTCCTCGCGCGAGTTTTTTTTTACATCGGAGGCGGACCGCCGGCATCGTCTCCGCGCGGCGCGTTCCCGCGCTCGCCGTTCTTGCCGCGTTTCTTGTCGTTCCCGCCGGGAGCGCCCTTGTCGCCGCCGACGATTTCGCTTTGCGACGGGCGCGTAGTCGCAACGTTGTCGCCGTCCTGCAAACCGGTGCGAATTTCGATAAAATTCAAATTGCCGGTGCCGATTTCGACTTCGCGGCGCTCGAAGCGATGGTCTCCGAGTTTGACGAAAACGTAGCGCCGATCGTTTTCTACGAAAACCGCGCTCGCGGGAACGCTCACTACATTTTCGACGCGCTTGACGAGAATGGAAATGTTCGAGCTGATGCCCGGGCGAATCAGACGTTTGCCCGACTGAAACTTCACACGCACGGGAAATTTGTAGAGCGTCGAAGTCGAAGAATCCTGCACGCCGAACGCCGAAAGATAATCGACTGCACCGACGAACGTCGTGTCCGGGAGCGAATCAAACGTCAGATGCGCTTCCGAGCCGATGTCGATTTTGTTCGCTTCGATTTCGTTCAAATCGGCTTCGACGCGGAGATTTTTCATGTCGTTGATTTTCATCAGCGTCGTTCCGTTGGAGAACGATCCCGCGCCGGAAATGACGTTCCCGACATAGACGTCGAGGTCGGAGACCATGCCGTCGTGCGGCGCGAGAATGCGAGTTTTCGCCAATTCTTCGCGCGTTTTCGAAAGCGTGGCGCGAACGACTTCGAGCTGAAGTTTTGCCGTCTCGTAGGCGGTCACGGAATCGAGGTAATCCTGTTCCGTGGCGAAATCGCTTTCGTAAAGTTTTTTGATGCGAAGCATGTCGCGCTCGGATTTTTCGACATCGAGTTCGCGTTGGCGCTCGGTGCGCTCGGCGGCGTCCACTTCGGTCTGATACGTGCTGGGGTCGATTTCGAGCAACAGATCGTTCTTTTTGACGGAATCGCCGTTTTCGACGTTGATGCGAATGATTTTCCCGTTGATTTCGGATTTAATTTCGGTCACGGTCTCGGGCTCGACGAACCCGCTGACGACGATGTTTTCCTCAATCGTGCGGCGCTCTGCGGGAACGGTATTTACGGCGGGAAGATTCGCCGAAGAGCTTCCGGTTTGGAGCACTTTTTCGCAACCCGTTCCCGCGAACGGGAACGCGGCGAGCAAGCTCAGCGATGCGGCGGAAAAAAGAATTTTTTGAATGCTCATGGATTTGGGACTTGGAAATTAAAAATTAGGAATTAGAAATTAAAAATTAGGAATTAGGAATTAGAAATTAGGAAGAAGTGATTAGTCGGTTTCCCATTTGAAACCGTTTTTGGAAAGGATTCGTCCGTCGAGACGTTCGGCTTTGGCGCGGGCGACGGCGAGATCGAGTTGCGCCTGAATTTCCTCGAGCCGCGCGGAGTCGAGCGAATCCTGCGAGGAAAGCATATCGGTGAGCGTTACCGTTCCCGCAGAGTAGCGCGCGCGTTGTCCTTTGAACGCTTCTTTTTGCATTTTGAGCGCGATTTTCGCAGCGGCGAGGCGTTCCCGCGCGGCTTCGAGCGCACGCCACGCGGAGCGCGCGTCGAACATCGCATTTTGCAAAGCTTGCGCGGTTTCGATTTCGACGCTGCGTTGGCGCTTCATCGTCTGCCGCAGTTCCGCTTCGCTTTGGCGAAAACCTATCGGCACGGAAAAACGTATTCCCGCGAAAAGATCGTAGCCGCGACGGTCGTTCCCGACGGCACCGCGAAACGCATCGAGCGGCGAGCTTTCGCTTCCGCTCGCTTCCGCTCCCACAATGAGATTGAGCGAAGGCTTGTCGGCGTTTTCCGCAACTTCTCGATTGAGCGCCGCCTGCTTGCGGTTGACTTCCTGAATTTGCAAATCGATGTCGAAAGCGCGCACGGCGGAAATCCATTCGCCGAAACTGCGCGTTTCGACGTCCGCCGTTGTTTGCGAAAGCGATTCGACGCGATAGGCGATCGGCGCGGACTCATCGCCTTTTTCTCCGAGCAATTTGCGCAGAGCATCGTCGCAGTATTCCACGGCTTGCCGCGCGGAAACGAGATTGACGCGCCGCGAAGCAACTTCGGCCTCGGCTTGAAGCACGTCTTCGAGCGTGGCGTCTTTGAGCGCGCGTTTTTTCCGCGTTTGTTCGAGCACGTTTTCGGCGAAGCGCAAACTGCTCAATTGCGCAGCGACAAGCGCGTAGCTCGCGGAAAGATTCCAGTAGGCGACCTCCGTGTCGTAAATCAGATCAAGCGTTGTTTTGCGCAGGGAAAGTTCGCTTTTGAGCACGTTTTGGCGAGCAATGACGAGCGGCGCGAGATTGACGGTTTCGCCGAAGCCTTTGAGCAAGGGCTGTGTTATGTTCAGCCCGGCGGCAACGGAAGAATCCGCCGTGTAAGAATTGGCGCCGTTTAGGTTGTAGCCGCGATTGAATCGCCCGTAAACGCTCACTTCGGTCCCGTAGGAAAATTTTTTGGAAATTTCCGCGGAGTTGTTCCAACTCTGATTGCTCATGCGGGAACTGTTTTCCTGCCGCCAGTAAGGCGTCGAGCCGGTCGTGTCGTAAGTCGATTCAAAAGAAAATGTCGGATCAAACGCCGCTTCCGCGATGTCGGGCGTATCCTCGACGACGGATTTTTCGATGCGGCTGACGGCGATCCCGAGATTGTTTTTCAGCGCCGCGGGAACGGCTTCGCGCAAATTCAGCATCGTTCCCGAATGCACGACTTTCGCAACGTCTTCCTGCGTGATTTCCGGCAGCTCGAAAGAGCGGCGATGGGGCGTTTCGCTCGTTTTTTCGGTGGCGCCGTTTGCGGTATTCGACGCGGCGGGAACGGCGGTTTCGCCGCCAAAAGCACTCAACGCAAAAAACGCCGGTAAAATCAAAACTGGATATTTCATCTGAGATGAATCTGATTAAATTCGTCTAAGGAAACAAAAACGCGCGGGAACGCAAATAGTTTCGCCATTTTTTTTCGCGGGAACGGCGGGAACGCGGAAAATTTTTACTGGAAGTAATAGA
>CAVEBA010000127.1:0-5306 GCA_963613695.1 Sphaerochaetaceae bacterium | reverse complement strand
AGCACGAGCATTCCGCCGGAAAATCCGAAATCGGATTCTGCGGGAACGCCGTTGGAATCGAAAGTTTCCGAGTTTGCGATGAGACGAAAACCGTCGAAACGGCTTTCGGGAATTTGGACGCAAGTCGGCTCGGTTCGCGGGTTCAGCGTGAGAATGTATTGCAGGCGCCCTTGCGAAAAATCGTCGTTGTACACGACGACGACGGCGGTATTCGTCTGGTCCGGATAGAAGCGGAAAAATCCTTTGGCAACGTTTGTGCGTTGGCGGAAAAGCCGTCCCTGCGGCGAAAGGCGGAAGCGGATCCAGTTGCGGACGAATTCGTGCGTTCCCGCGAATTTTTTGAGACGCTCGTAGTCGAGCGCGTTTTCCTCGCCGTCGAGGTAAGTGTTGTTTTTCCCATGTTTCGTGCGGAGAAAATCCTGACCTTCGGCGAGCATCGGCGTGCCGAGCGCGGAGAGCAGAAATGCGAACATGAGGTGCGTGCGGCGCCGGTCGTGCTCGGTCGGCGTTGCGGCGTTGCTGTTCCCGCATTCGGTGATTTTGTCGAGCCAGCAACGGTCGTCGTGCGATTCCGTGTAATTGACGGTTTGCGCCGGGAACGTCGCGAAGTATTCCGGCGAGCCGGAAAGAAAATAGCGGAAGCCGTCGAGATTTACGCAGTTGTGGACGAATTTTGCGGCGTAGTCGCGGAAACCGTCGTTCCACGACGAAAACGAGGTGCGGCGCAGCTCGCTTGCGATGTGTCCGCGGAAGCTCCACGGTTCGGCGATGAGAATGCAATCGGGGTGGCGCGCGCGCACGGCGGATTCGACGGTGCGCAGGGCGGGAATGCCGATCAGCTCGGCGAGATCGAAGCGAAAACCGTCCACGCCGTAGCGTTCAATCAGCCAAAGCAAGCTGTCGGCGATGAGACGTTTGCTCATCGGGCGGTCGGCGCGGTAATCGTTCCCGCAACCGCTCCAATTCGTGAAATTGCCGTGAAAATCGAGATCGAAGTAATAATTTTTATCGATGCGGAAAAGGTGATTCGGTTCGCCGACGTGATTGTAGACGACGTCGAGAATCACGGCGAAACCCTCTTCGTGAAATGCGTTCACGAGGTCGCGAAATTCTTCGAGTTGTGTTGCTTCGGCGGGAACGCTCGCGTAGGCGGACGCGGGCGAAAACCAGTTGTTCGTCATGTAGCCCCAGTGATAATCCTCCGGTTTTTCGGAATCAAACTGTTGCACGGGCTGAAGCTCGACGGCGTTCACGCCGAGCTCTTTCAAATAACAATCATCGGAGCGCACCCATTCCGCGAGATCGCGAAAACCGAGCGGGCGCTTCAAATCGCGATATTTCGGGTGTTTCGCGATGAGATCCCGCAAATGCGCTTCGACGATGACGAGATCAGAAAGGTGCGGCGCGGTGAATTTTTTCTTCGGATAACCGAAACGATTTTCGTCGATGACGATGCCGGGGCCTTCCCGCGAGACGCAAGCTTTTGCGTAAGGATCGAGCAAGGGGCGCGCGGGATCGAAAGCCGTCGTGCCGTCGCTGTTGTGCCCGTCGATAAAAATGTCGTAGCAGCGTCCGTGAAGATTTCCCGGGAGCGTCGTTTCCCAAACGCCGGCGTTTGCGGGCGTCATTTTTTGAGAAATCGCGGGAACGGCACCGGCGCGGCGGACGAAAACGCTTGCTTGCGTCGCGCGCGGCGCGAAAACGCGAAATGTCGTCGAACGTCCGTCCTGCGCAACGTTTGCGCCGAGACGCACGGGCGAGTAGAGCAGCGAAAGAAAATATCCGGTTTTTACGGGAACGCCGGCGGCGTCCTTTGTCGTTGCGAGAATGACTTCTTCGGTCGTTCCCGCGTTCGCGTCAGTGATTGCTTCGCAGACGATTCGAAACGCGTTCCAGCCCGTGCGCTCGGAATTAAGGCAGAGATTGCGATTGCCTTTTCCGTCGTCGGCGAGATTGAACCAACCCGGCGGCGGCTCAAGCCATTTTCGGTCGCCCGTGACGAATTTGAATTGCTCGATCGATTTTTCTCCGCCGTTGAAAAAATGCGCTTTGTGTTTGCGGAGCGTCCATGCGCGCACGGGACCGAACGCGTGATATTCCATTTTCCATTCGTGTCCCTTGCCCGGATTCCAGTCGTTAAACGTTCCCGCGACGAAGATTTCTTCGTCTTCGGAGAAAAAATAATCGCGGTAAACGGCGGGCGGCAGGAAAAATACGACGTCGTTCCCGTCGAAATAATAGCCGGACGTTCCCGCCCAGATGAACGGCGGCGTGCGGGAAAGCCCGAGAATTTTTCTGCCGGATTTCAGTTCGAGCGGCGGCATTTTCCACGAGCTTTTCCAGTCGCGATCGAGCGAGACGAGAATCGTGTTGTTCGTCGTCCAATACGCATCGGTGATTTTCGGCGCGGGCGCGGATTGCAACAGTGCGGAAATTTTTTTAAGAAAGCCGTTCATTCGAAAAACGAGAAGCGAGAAGTTGTCCGAGGGAAAAAATGAATTGCGTCGGCGCGGATGCGTCGGCGGGATCACCAGTTTTTATCGGGATAAAGCGTGTTCCACCAGTCGGCATCGTCTTTCAGCCAACGCGCGAACCACGCGAGATGCGAGCGAATCCACTGCTTGCGGCGGGCGTAATTCATGATGCCGTGATCTTCGGCGGTGAACGTGAGAAGCTCGACGGGCTTGTTTTGAAGTTTGAGCGCCGTGAACATCTGAACGGATTCGCCCACGGGAACGTTGATGTCAACAATTCCGTGGCAGAGCAGGAGCGGCGTGTTCACTTTGTCCGCGGAAAACAGCGGGCTTTGATCGACGAAAATTTCGCGATTTTTCCACGGGAACGAGCCGGCGGCGGCGGTCGCGTTGTAGGCGTAGCCCCACATGCCTTCGCCCCAGTAGCTTGAAATATCGCTGATTCCGGCGTGGGAAACGGCGGCGGCAAAAATGTCCGTGCGCGTCAGCAGATACATCGTCATAAATCCGCCGTAGGACGCGCCGATGCAACCGATTTTCTTTTCGTTCACGAACGGATTTTCGGCGCAAAAACGTTTTGTGCCTTCGATGATGTCTTCTGCCGTGCGTTTTCCCCAAGCGTTGAGGTGGCGCGCGGAAAATTCCTGCCCGAAACCGATTGTGCCGCTCGGCTGGATAACATACACGACGTAGCCCTGCGCCGCGTAGAGCGGGAACGGATAATGCGAACCGAGAAGCCGCGAAGTCGGCGTCGTGCCGCCGTAATAATAAACGATGAGCGGATATTTTTTCGACGGATCAAAATTCGCGGGAAGGACGCGATAGCCGTCGATTTCGGTGCCGTCGGACGCGGTGAATTTCCACGGCGAAACGCTCGGCATCGCGAGCGCATCTTCGGCGGCGGGTTTTTCCTGAAACACGGGAACGCCTGCGTTTTTCACGAGATCCACGCGAAACGCGCGCGGGAACGTCGTCGCAGTCGAGCCGACGGCGTAGGCGACCGGGCGAAACGCCGCGGGATCGCGCACTACGTTGAAGTTTGAAACGACGTCCGCGGGAACGGCAACGCGAGTGAATTTGCGCGTGCTCGGATCGTAGCGGAAAACGCTTTCGCGGTCGGCGTCCACGGTCGTGAAATAAACGGCGCCGTCTCCCGCCCAAATGCCGGAGGAAATCGAGGGATTGAAATCGCGCGAAATCGGATCGAGCGTTTTCGTTCCCGTGTCGTAAACGAACGCCTGTTTGTCAAACGAATTGCCGCGCGCGTTCCCGGGAAGCACGGAGCCGATGCCGCCGAATGCGTCCGGTCCGGCGAAAACTACGAATTTTCGGGAATCCGGAGACCAGTCGCCGAACACGATTTCGTATTTTTCATCCTTGAAAATATTTTCGCATTCGCGCGTTTCCAAATTCATCAGATACACGTTGGTGAGCGAAAATTCCGGCTGCGACGGCGCGAACGTTCCCGTGACGAAAACGATTTTTTTCGAATCCGGGCTCACGGACATCAGCATCGTTGAGTTTGCGCCGGCGGTGAGCGGCGTGAACACTCCGGTTTTCAAATCATAGTGCAAAAGAAATGTGCGGTCGCGCCAGCCCTCGCCGCGATCCTGCGGGTTCAGCACGCGTTTCCAGTCGGCGGATTCGTTTTCCCATTTTTCGGTTTTGGAAATGATGAGCCCGCTTTCGTCCGGCAACCACGTGTAGCTGTGTTCGGCGTCGGGAAGCCCGTCCGCCAGAACCGTTTCCGCATTTTTTTCAAAATCGAATCCGACGTAGGCGCAACGGTCGTTCGGAGCTTTGCGGCGGAAATAAAGCACGGAACCTTTCGGCATCCACGCGTAGGTGCGGCTTCTGTCTTCCGCAAAAACGAGCTTGCCGGTTTCCGTCGAACGCACTTCCTGCCGAAGCTCGGTCGTGCCGTCCTCGCGCAGACGATTGTAGGAAAGAAGCGCAAATTTGCCGTCGGGCGAAACGCGCAACGACACGAGCCGGTCGAGCTCGTTCACGTCGGCAATCGTTACCGGACGCTTCTCTGTACCGTCGGAAAAAACAATCGCGGGAACGTCCTCGCGCGCCGGTTCAATTTCGATTTTCACCGAGGGCGGGAACGCCGAATCCTTTTGCGTAAGCGTCTTGACGAGGATTTCGTATCGCGCCGTTTCAAAGTTGAAATCGGCAACCGCCGCGCCGCTTTTTTCGAGCTCGGTTTCGACGGAATGTTTCTCTGCCAGTTTTTTCCCGTCGACCCAAAGCTCGCATTTTTGCGGAGAAATCGCGCGGATTTTCGCTCGCGTGAACGTGCTCGCCGTTGCAAATGTGCGGAAAACCGTGAGCGTGTCTTGCGCAACGGGCGTTTCGAGCGGCGCGGAAAAATAGCCGTCCGCCGCGCGCGCCGTTGCTTTCGCGTAAGTCAGTTTTTCCGGCGCGGGAACGGGCAGACGCAGTTTCGCATCGGCGTCGAACGTTTGGTCTCGGAGATTTTTGACCTCGGCGAAAATCGGCGTCGGAATGGCGACGGACGCCGAAATTTCCGCTTCCGCGGGAACGTAAAGCGGTTTTTTCGCGGGAGCGGATTCGATGACGGGAACGGTGGGACGTCCCTCGGGAACGGGCACCGTCGCCGCAAGGGCAGAACATGCGCAAAAAAAGAAAATTCCGATAACTCGCAGTTTCATGACAAACGTTGTGCGTAAAAGAAAAACGGGAGGTAAAACTGGGCGCGAATTCTATCCGCGCCGCCCCGTTCCCGCGAGAAAAAAAGCTCGTAAAGAGGAATCCGCGCGGGGACGTTTTTTTTAGGAACGGAAGAAAAATTCTTCTTTTCCTTTC
>CAVEBA010000126.1:0-5333 GCA_963613695.1 Sphaerochaetaceae bacterium | reverse complement strand
AACGCGAAACGCGTTCCCGCGAGAAAATTATCGAAACGGCGAGAAATTCCCGCGTGGTGGACGTGCGTAGTGTCGCCTCTCCGAGGTTCCGCGAAGCGGAATCCGCTTTCCCCACGCTCACGCGTGGGGTTAGAAACGTTGCGCGTCTCCGACGCTTGGACATACTTCATTTTTGCCGAAGGCAAAAAATCCTCACTTCACCAATACACCAGTTGACCAGTCAACCAGTCCTCCGGCTCGCCGTTTTCAACTCCTCAACTTTTTTAGGCTTGCCATTGTGCGACGGCTTCTCCTTATTCCTCGGCAAACCCAATCTGCCTTGAAAATGAAATCACTCCAAATATCGGCAAAATGTGCTCTCGCGGGAACGGTGACACTGCTGTTCTGCGTTCCCGCCGCGCACGCGGAAACTTATTGGGCGAAAGGCGTCAGTGCGAGCGGCGGTTGGCACGATGTCGCGAAAACTTGGGGGAACGACTCCTACATGTGCTGGGCGGCAAGCGCGAGCAATATTCTCTGGTGGTGGCAGGACAAATACGTCATTCCGAGCGACGTGCCGCACGGAACGGACATTTGGGATTACGTAAAAAATCGCTCCTTTAATGATACCGGCTTTCAGAAAGCCGTTTATAAAATGTGGTTTGACGGGTCTGACGGATACGGCGGTTTTTACAAGAACAGAACCGGATTTTCGCTCGGACCACCGGACTACAAAATGGAGGATCTGGGAGTGCTGGGCGTTTCTTCTTACTCCCCAGCTTTGGTTTCCACCTACGTGAAAACAAAATTTGAAGACGGCTGGGGGCTTTCCATCGGCATAGTGGCAAAGGAGACGGGTTATCAGCACGCACTCACGGTTTGGGGCGCGGAGCTGACAAACGGAATTTTGTCGAAAATTTGGATTACCGATTCAGACGATTTTTACGACGGCTTGGTTGCGTGTGCCATCGAGGAGAAAGACAACAATTTTTACCTTACGCCCGAGCGCTACGCGAGCGACAGTCGTTCTTTTCTCAGCGCGAATCAAGAATACTACATTCATCTCTACGTGTGGTTGGATTCCAACGCGGATTTTCTTCCGATGATTCCCGAGCCGTCGGCGTTTGGTTTGCTCGCGGGAACGCTCGCGCTTGTCCTCGCGGGAACGCGGAGAAAGCGGGAAAGGAGAGAAATTAAGAATTAGGAAGGGAGAAATTAAGAATTAGGAATTAGAAATTAGAAAGCCGTGCTGATTTTGCCGAAGGCAAAAGGTGGGCGTTATTCACTATTCACTATTAATTATTCACTCCTCCTTACACCTTCCACACTCACACCATCTTCGAAAGGCAAAACATGAAACCTATACCCCCCCCCCAATTCATGAAATTCGCCCTCGCGGGAACGGCAACGTTGCTGTTCTGCGTTCCCGCCGCGCACGCGGCGCTTGTCGAATACTGGGTTGACGGCGTTTCAAGGGAGAGCGGTTGGACGAACACGTTTCAGTTCCGCAACGGGTGTTGGGCGGCTGTTGCTTCGAATATGGTGGATTGGTGGCAACAGCGCATTGAGGAAAAATACGGCACCTACGAAAAACACATCGATCCGGAGGAGCTCAATACGCAATACGATACGAATCCGTATTTCAACGACGGCGGCGACCGCATTTGGCGAGCTATTGATTGGTATCTGGAAAAGACTTACCCGACGATCGTCAACACGCGACCGGATCTTTATCAACATTATCTTCCGGAAGGAGATGCCGACCACCCGATGCTGTTCACCTGCGGTTGGCTTTACAGTGGACGAGAAGCCGTTCAAAACGCTCTGATGACGTATTTCACAAGCGGAAAATACATCGCCGCGCTCACGAGCGACAGTCATACGTGGACGCTCTACGGCATGCAGGTGAACACGGATACGGGAAAAATCACGAAAGTTTGGGCAACGGATTCCGTGCCCAACGACACATCGAATCCACAAAAGCAACTGCACGAGTTCGATGCCGTCTATTCAAATACGGAACGGTGGGGCGACCTGCTCTTTTTCAATCGAGCAATCTACGATCCGGAAAATAATTCGTGGGGTTCTCAAAACATTGAACCGACGGAAATCACCTTTTTCGGTATGGAGGACAGATTTTTAGTCGATGCTTATGGCAATCCGATTTTTATTCCGCTGATTCCCGAGCCGTCGGCGTTCGGTTTGCTCGCGGGAACGCTCGCGCTCGTCCTCGCGGGAACGCGGAGAAAGCGGAAAAGGAGAGAAATTAAGAATTAGGAATTAGAAATTAGGAAGAAGTGATTTTTGCCGAAGGCAAAAGGTGAGCGTTATTCACTATTCACTATTAATTATTCACTCCTCCTTACACCCTACACCTTCCACCCTCCACCTTACACCGTGCTGATGAAAACCCGACGACAAACAAGCTTACGATTTCTGACGGCGGCGGCGCTCGCGCTTAGCTTCGGCGTTCCCGCGGCTTACGCGATTAACGCCGGAGACGTGTTCGACGATCCGGATGCCTCTCGCCAATGGCAATGGAACACGGTCTCTCACGGCACGAACGTTGCCGAGGTTTGGCAAAAAGGCATCACGGGGCGAGGAGTTGTCATCGGCATCACGGGGCAATACACGGATCCGTTTCACGAAGATTTGAACGTTTCGCCTTACAATCGCGCGTATTCGTCCTATGCGACGAATATCGATTACTCCGACGGGCTGAGCTACATTTTCTACAGCGGGGGATTGCGTCCGGCGCAGGGGGAAATTCTCTATCCAAAGTACAGCCACGAGACCGCCGGTGCCGGCATGGCGGCGGCAATCGGCGGGAACGGAAAGGGCGTGGTCGGCGCGGCACCGTCGGCGACCGTTGCCGGTCTCGCGGGCTACGGCGCGCAAACGCGTTGGTGGGCGAGCGGCGTCGATCAGTATACCGGTAAGTTTCGGGAACGCACGCGCATCGACGTCAAAAATTTTTACGAAGGCGCGTTTTACAGAACGACGAATTTCAGCGAAGACGCGCTCGCCATTACCGCGACTGCGGCAAACAACGTCGTCTATACCTGCTCTGCCTACAATTCCCGAGGATACTACGCTCACCAATACGGTTTCCCGAGCAATTGCGGTTGGCTTGCGGAGGGGAATCATCGCTCCGTCATCAACGTTGCCGCGTATGAGCAGACGGGCTACTACACCGATTTTTCCGACTACGGTGCCAACGTTTTCGTGACGGCGCCCGGGAAGAGCACGTGGTCCACTTCCCGCGATACGAAAGGCAATCCTAATTATGACTATTTCGACGGAACGTCCGCCGCGGCGCCGCTGACGGCGGGCGTAGTCGCTCTCGGCAAACAGGTTTTCGGGGATATGGATTCGCGCTGGGCGAAGCACGCGCTCGCATATTCCTCCGGGCACGGCGACCGCCCGAACATCGATCCCGATGCAACGTGGGCGGAATCGTATGAGCGCGATGCGCCCACCGGTTTTTGGCAAAAAAATAACGGCGGCTACTGGTTCAACAACAATTACGGTTTCGGCAAAGTCGATGCCGTCGGCTTCGTCGAGCAGGTCGAGCGCATTCTTTACACCACGTCGGAAACGCTTTTCACGGCAACGGACATCAAGGCGACGGAAACTTCCGGCGACGGCGGGAAGCTCCAAGCGCGCACATTCACCGTCGGCATGCGCGATGCTCGCGGGAACGGCGGGCTGACGCAAAATGTCGAAACCGTTTCCGTGAGCGTGAGATTTTCGGAAGAAGCACGGCAAAATCTCAACCTTTCGACGCTGAAAGTAACGCTCATCGCTCCCGACGATAAGACGAGCATCGTTGTCCAAGGCTCGGTCGGCGACGATCCCGTCACCGCCGCGGGCAAATCCATGGACGGCTTCACTTTTTTGAGCAATGCGTTCTGGGGCTCGGATTATTCCGAAAACAAGGACTGGAAAGTCAAAGTCGAATATGACGGGAACGGTGCAAACGCCGCCGGTTGGGTGTGGGTCAACGAGGTGAAGTTTTCGCAGGGGAACGTCGTGTTTGAAACCGCGGGAACGACGAAAATTTCCGCCGCGACCAACGTTCACGCCATCGCAATCGACAAGGCGACTACAACGCTCGAAGTTTCCGCAAAGGTCGGCATCGAGGACTGCGTCGTCGTCAACGCCGGCGTGTTGCGCGTTTTGCAAGGCGGCTCGCTCGGCACGTATGACCCGAATATTTCCTCCGGCGAAACCGATGCGTTTTACCAAAGCAAGGGCGCACGCTTCGAGCAGAACGGCGGCAAGGTCGAGATTCTCGGCGATGCGGAATTTCTGCGCGGAATGGTGCTCAACGGCGGAGAACTTTTGCTCCGCGAGCAGGTGTTCGCCGGGAACGAGCTGACATTGAGCGGCGGTTCATTCGTCGTCGCCACGGATTTTGATCTTTCCGGGCTGACGTTTACACTTTCCTCCGATGCGAAATTTTCCGTCGCCAAAGGCGGGAAAGTCGATTTCTCCGGAATCGAAAAATTCATCTTGGCGTATGCCGGGCCGGCGCCCGAGCCGCAGAGCTTTTTCTCTTTCGGCGATTGGGGCGAGGGCGAAATCGTCGGCTTGGACAAGCTCGACAAAAGCCGCATTTCGTTTCTTCTGAACGGAGAAGAATATTCGCCGGGAGGCGAGTGGGATTTTCACTTCCGCGGGAATACGTTCGGCTTCGGGATTCCTATTCCCGAACCGTCCGCGTTCGGCTTGCTCGCGGGAGCGTTTGCTCTTGTCTTCGCAACGGCGCGAAGAAAACGTAAGAACGAATAGCCGCAAAAACCATGAAAACGGCGTTCCCGCGGGGATACCTCGCGGGAACGTTTTTTTCATGCTTTAACCGCGTTCCCGCGCTCGCCCCACGGTTAGCGCCGGTTCGCCCGCTTCGCGGACGATTCAAGCGTCGGAGACGCGATACAACCATAACCCCACGCGTAAGCGCGGGGAATGCGACATCCGCTTTCCGGAGCCTCGGAGAGGCGATACTACGCGCGCGGAGATTTTGTGCGGAGACGTGGACGTCTCCGCCCCCAATTTCCCCGCCCCCTTCGCGGACATTCTAACTGATAACTGATAGTTGATAACGGATAACTCCCAGAATTTTTGCCGCAGGCAAAAATCAGAATCCTTCCTAATTTCTAATTTCTCATTCCTAATTCCTCAGAAAACCTTTTCAACTCCTTAACTTTTTTTGCGGGAACGCGTATTTCTGTTGTTTTCGCGCGCGCGGGAATTCGCTATTTTCGGCGCCTGTTATGGGAAATTTTTCGATTGAGCAAATACTCATCGTAACGGCGCTGACAACGTTTGCGGGGCTCGCCACGGGCATCGGC
>CAVEBA010000125.1:0-5342 GCA_963613695.1 Sphaerochaetaceae bacterium | reverse complement strand
GAAAAAGCTTTTTCAATCTGTTCGATAAGCGTCATAACGCGCAAAAGCGTAACCCATGCCCCGCCCGAACGCGAGGAAAAGTTGAGACGCTGAACCGTTGAGGAAATTATCCGTTATCAACTATCAGTTAAAACGACCGCTTCGCAGGCGTAAAAATAAACTCTCCTGCGAAGCGGGAATCAACAGGCGCGAAGCGCCGAATCAACTTTTTCAACTCTTCAACTTTTTTTCACGTTCCCGCGCGAACGATTACAATCCGAGAATATCGACGATATTTTCGGTGATTGCGCGCATGTCGTCCATCGTGAGTTCGCCCATGTGCGCGATGCGGAACGTCTTTTCCTTGAAATCGCCGTAGCCGTTCCCGAGCTGCATTCCGCGTTTGATGAGCTCTTTGTTCAAATCGGCGACGCTGATTCCGCGCGTGTTGCGAATGACGGTGAGCGTGTTCGAAAGATATTTACGGTTTGCGAAAATGCCGAAATATTCGTCTGCCCAAGCGCGCACGTATTCCGCCATCGCGGTGTGGCGGCGGAAACGGTTTTCGACGCCCTCCTGCATGATGCGTTGCAGCTGCAGATCCATCGCAAACATAATCGAAACGCAGGGCGTGTTCGTGTACTGGTAATCTTTTTTCTGAATCACGTCGTAAATGTCGCGCAGGTCAAAATAGCAACCGCGATTTTCGACGTGCGCCGTGCGTTCGTAGGCTTTCGGCGAAAGCGTGCAAATCGCCATGCCGGGCGGGAGCGCGAGTGCTTTTTGCGTGGACGTAACGAGCACGTCGATCCCGAGGCGATCGGTTTCGATTTTCGCGCCGGCGGCGGAAGAAACGGCGTCCGCACACCAAACGACATCGGGATATTTTTTCATCACTTCGGCGATTTCCTCGAACGGATTTTGAACGCCGGTGGACGTTTCGTTGTGCGTGATGCAGACGGTGTCATACTTGCCCGTGGCGAGCGCGGCGTCCACCATTTCGGGCGTAGTCGCTTCGCCGGGTTCGCTTTCGAAAAAGTCGGCGGGAACGCCGTTCATTTTCGCGATTTTATACCATTTTTTGCCGAAAGCGCCGACGGAGAACATCGCGGCGCGCTTCGCCGTGCAGGAGCGCACGGCGCCTTCCATCAGCCCCGTTCCCGAGGACGTGGAAAGAAGGATTTCGTTTTTCGTGAGCAAAATCCGACGCAGGTTGTCGGAGATGCGCCGCTGCAGCTCGGAAGCCGCTTTGGAGCGGTGCCCCATCATCGGAGTCGCCATCGCGGCGAGAATTTCGGGAGCAACTTCGGTCGGACCGGGAATGTACAATTTCGTAGCCATATTTTTTAAGAAAGAAAGATTAAAAATTCATCACTGAACGCCGACGATGACGTTCAACAGCGGGCGCAACGTCGGCGGGAACGCGAGTTCGGCGGCAATCGCGTCGGTGTCCATCTGCATGCGCGGGCGCGCGCCCAAGCCTTTCTGTGCGCAGAAAAGCAAAATGTTTTGCATCACGGCGCCGGCGTCGATGCTTGCGGCGACGAGCGCGCGATCCGGCGGCATCATCGAAAATTTTTCCAAATCCGCGACGAGCAAAAGCATCACCGGCGCGTTCCCGAAATTCGGTTGTGTGCTGACGATGAGCGGGCGCAAATCTTTTGCGGAAACGCGCGTCAGTTCGATTTCGTTTTCGCCGAGCTTTGTCGAAAAAACGCCGTCTGCGCGGAAAACCCAAATGCCGATTTCCTGTTTGTTCAACGCGGTCGGCGCGGTGCGTTTGCCGTTCCCGCGGTTGATGCCGTCCGCCGCCCAAAGCAAATCCGCGAGCGTTTGCGCGGGAACGTCCGTATCGAAAAACGCGGCGGCGGATTCGCGTGAAGCGAACGGCTCCGACTTCGTCGGCACGAGACGCACGATTTGCGGTTCCGGCGAAGCGGGAGCGCCCGCGCATTCTTCTGCGGGAACGCCTTGTGCCGTTGCCGTCGTTCCCGCCGCAATCCAAGCGAGACACGCCGCGCAAAAAATCTTCGCCTTTTTCATCGTCATGCTCCCGATTATCCGCGCCGTTCCCGCGCGGCGCAAGAATCAATCTTTCCGCAAAAAAAAACGCTTCAATTTTTCGGCGCCTGCGGAGAAAAAACGAAAAACGCCCGCGAAACCTTTGTTGAAACGATTTCGCGGGCGTTTTTGTTCAAATGGTCGGGCTGAGAGGATTCGAACCTCCGACCCTTTGCACCCCATGCAAATGCGCTAGCCAGACTGCGCTACAGCCCGAAATGTGAGTGGCGATTTTTGCGCCGGAGACCGCTGTTGTCAATTCGATTTTCCCGACGACAAAAGCGAACGCGCGTTCCCGCGCTTCTTCGCTGCAAGCTTGCGAAGCAACGCCGGACGCAACGGACGCGCGACGATGTAGCCCGCGCAACTCTTTTTCCCGCAACGGCAAGGATGCTCGAAAAATCCGACCAGCCCGAAGCCGTAATCGAACGACAATTCCTCGCCCGCCGCGATGTCGCGCAACGCTCGGATTTCCAGCCGGCGTTCCCGCGCGTTCCAAACCGCTTCGCAGTTTTCTTCGCAGGAATGATTCACGAAGCGCGCGGGATTTCCCTCCGTTGTATCCGTCGCGTCGATACAAAAATTTTCGTCGATTTCGAAAACAAAAATCGGAGCGTTCGGATTTTCGCGGGAACGCGTCTCGGCGCGGCGTTCCGCTTCCTCGCGGGAAATCCGAACGCCGCGATATTCGCAAACGAACGTTCCCGCAGGAATTTTTTCCGCCGCAAAGACGCCGTTCCCGTGCACGGGCGAACGCCGCACTTCGATTTTCGGGAAACGATTCACGCGGTTCTTCCCGAAAGCTCCGCGAGGTCGCGCAACGTTTCCGCGTGATTGCGAAACGCCGCGTCAAACTGCGTTTCGCTCATGCGCCAACGCCAATTTTTCTGCGAGGTTCCGGGTTCGTTGAAGCGCGCTTCGGCGCCGAGCCCGAGCACGTCCTGCATCGCGATGACGGCGATTTTCGCATGCGATTTGAACGCGGCGTTGATGAGCGCCCAGTGCGGCGCGGTGCCGTCCGTCCAAAGGTAGCGGCGGAAATGGTCGCGCGCGTAATCGCTCGTCGATTCATACCAACCGCGGCACGTGTTGTTGTCGTGCGTTCCCGGATAAACGACGGTGTTTGCGCCGATGTTGTGCGGCAGGTAAAGGTTGGATGCATCGCCGTCAAACGCGAACTGCAACACCGCCATGCCGGGCAAACCCGTTCCCGCGAGCAGTTTGCGCACGCCGTCGTTCATGTCGCCCAAATCTTCCGCAATGAGCTTCACGTTGCCGAGCGCGTTGCGAATGGTTTTGAAAAAATCCAGTCCCGGACCGAGCGCCCAGTGCCCCGCCTTTGCCGTCGGCGAATCCGCGGGAATGCGCCAGTAATCGTAAAATCCGCGAAAATGATCGAGCCGCACCACGTCGTAGAGCTCAAAATTCGCGTGCAGGCGACGCAGCCACCAGCCGTAATGCGTACGCGCAAGCTCGTTCCAGTCGTAGAGCGGATTTCCCCAAAGCTGACCGTCGGCGGAAAAATAATCCGGCGGCACGCCCGCGACAAATTTCGGCGCAAACGTTTTTTGATTCAGTTGAAAAATTTCCGGATTCTGCCACACGTCCGCGCTGTCGAGCGCGACGAAAATCGGCGCATCGCCGACAATGCGCACGCCGTGCTCAAACGCGTATTTGCGCAACGCTCGCCACTGCGAGAAAAAGATAAACTGCGCCGTCTCAAACATCGCGGCATCGTCGCGCACCTCCGCCTGCCATTCCTTTCGCCGCGCGGCGGCAAACTTGCGCGCATCCGGCTGCCACTCATACCACGGCTTGCCGTTGAAGTGAGTTTTCAGCGCGGAATACAACGCGTAGCCGACGAGCCAGTCTTTGTTCTTTTCACGAAACTCCGCAAAATCTCCGAATTTCGCCAACGCGCGCGGATTTTTTTTCGCGTTCCCGTAAAGTTTTTTCAACGTCGGAAAAAACGCGCCCCACAACGCGCCGTAATCCACGGTGTCGCGCGGGAGCGCACGCAACGCCGACAAATCCTCGTCCTCCAACAGCCCCGCTTCGACAACCGCCTCCAAATCAATCAGATACGGATTGCCCGCAAACGAAGAAAAACACTGATACGGCGAATCGCCGAATCCCGTCGGACCAAGCGGGCAAACCTGCCAAAGCCCTAAGCGACATTCCGCGAGAAAATCTACGAAACGAAACGCATTTTTGCCGAGAGTGCCGATACCCTGCGACGACGGAAGCGCGGTCGGGTGGAGCAAAATCCCGCCGGCACGTTTATCGAGCCAATTGAAAAGTGGTTCCATCACCGAAAATTTCACCAACTCCGTCGCTCCCGCGCAAATGTGTTTTTCGCGGGAACGCAAAAAAGTTGAGGAGTTGAAAAGGTTTAGGAGTTGAGGAGTATTAACCACGAAGAAACACGAAGAGCACGAAGCCCTTAAAAAATCTTCGAGTTCATTCGTGTTTGTTCGTGGTTTCTTTCTAAAAAAAACGTTCCCGCGAGGATAGCCCCACGGGAACGCAAACTAACCACATGAAAACCTCCGACGAGTTATCACGCTCGCCGGAAAATCTTTTTTACTTCGCGCGACGGCGACGACGCGCCGCAACAAACGCCAACGCCCCGACGCCCGCGAGCAAACCGAACGCCGACGGCTCGGGAATGGAGGAAACGAACGACAATTTGTTATTCGCAAACACAAGACCGTATTGCCCTGCGCTCAACTTGTCCGCAGAAGCAAGAACTCCGGCATTGGTATAGCCGGCATTGTCCAACGCAGAAATATTGCTCAACGTGATAGCATCAGACGTATAATTCGAGAATCCGTTTGTCGTCGTAATCAAATCCCACGCATAGGAAGACGCCAACATCGCCGCGACATAATCGACAGAAATCGTCAGATAAGATTCCCCGCCGGCAGCAACAAGCGTAGAAACCGTTCCCGCAGTGATTGACGAGCCACTGCCAAACGCTATCGACGTATTTTGTTTAATGGTAGTAGCAGGATTCCTCTCATTTTGAGATCCGAAATGCAAAATTCCGCCAACCGTAAACGTGCTGTTATCGCCTAAGGTAACAGTCGTAGAGTAGGTATTGCCTGAGTTGTTGTACGGCAACTTCGCGTAATCGCTAATCGAAAAATCAACGCCGTCTTTGAGTGTCAACGTAATCGTTGTCAGATTATTGATTGAGCTACCGTCGATTCGATTAATCGACGCATCTTCCGTCACGGTGATGTTGCACACGGTATTGCCGTTACCCTTCAACTTATCAAAGTTGCCGGTCGTAGATGAAT
>CAVEBA010000124.1:1672-5377 GCA_963613695.1 Sphaerochaetaceae bacterium | reverse complement strand
GAGACCGATGGAACTGTTTGCAAATGTCGCCGACACTCCCGCAAACGTGAGCGAGCTGCTCCTGACAACGATGCTCGTGCCCTCCTCCGCGAGCGCGCCCGCAGACGTCACGATGAGCGACGATTCGAGGATGTTGATGTCGATCAGTCCCGTGTTCGTTCCCGCGAACGTCCATTCGGCGCCGCCCGACAAGAAAACGCTTCCGGCAACGCGCTCGCCATCGTCATTGGTTCCCTCCGCGAAAGTCATTCCGCCGATGATGCCCGAGCCTTGCAAGCGAAGCAACGAACCCGCCGTTGTCGCGTCGATTTGCGTAAAGGTATCGACAACGGTTCCGCGCGCGTTCCCGAAAATCGTCCCGCTACCGTTCACGCTGAGGTGATTCAGTGTGTTCGCTTCCGTTTCATCGCTTCCGCCGAAAACGAGCGTGCCGCCGTCCCGCAGCTCAACATCGCGGGAAGAACCGTTCGCTTCCCATTCGGCAAGTGCCGCGCCCGAGAAAATGTAGCCGACGCCTTCGCTACCGTCCGCTGCGATCGTGCCGTCGAAATCTTCGAGTCCGCTGTTCCCGCTACCGTCGTGATTGGTGAGCAAGCTTCCGGTAATCGCGAGCGTTCCCGCGCCGGACAATGCGTAGGCGAGCGGCGCGTTGTAGCTGACGCGATTCACCGTGCCGTCAACTGCGGTTGCGGCAGAGCCGAAGAACGTCAGCGTTGCGCCGGACGCGATATCGACATCGGCTTTCGTCATGCGCGAGCCGATGCGCAGCGTTCCCTCGGCGACACTGATTGTGCCGTCAAACGCGAGCGTGTCCTCTTCGGACGCAATGGAAAGCGTTCCCGCGCCGGATTTTTCCACGACGCCCGACGTTTTATCTTTCGTCGTAATGGAAGAAATGCTCGCCCACGACGAAGTGCCGTCGCCGACATCAAACGCGAGCGTGGCGTTGTCGAGCACGATATCCATTCCGCCGGTCGAAACGTAGCCGTCGTGACCGTTCACGACGAGTTTTCCCGCGTCCAAATTTCCCGCAACGCCTTTGACGGTGAGCTTGCCGGTGCCGAGCACGGCAACGCCGTTGACGCCCTCGACCGTCAGCGTTTTCCCTGCGGAAAGATCGATAATTGCCGTAGCGGTAACGGTAATCGCGCTGACCGTGGCGGACGTGTTGTTCGAACCGAGCACAAAATTTGATTTGTTATTGAGCGAAAGCACGCCCGCGGTGAACGTTCCCGCAGAAACCGTCACGTTCGTTTTCTCCGAAATCGTGAGCGAGCTCGAAGCGCCCGAGCCGAAGTTTGCGCTCGTTCCCGCGATTTCAAAATTCCCCGTGGTGAGCGTAGTCGACGCGTTCCCGTCGGCGGAAACGCCGGTGATACCCATCGTCGCCTTTGCGTTGGAGTTGACGAAAGTAATTCCTGCACCGTCGGCGAGATTCACTCCGCCGAAAATCGCGTTCGAGCTGTTGGTGCCGCCGGTGTTGCGGAACACCAGCCCCGTGCCGGCTGCGGTGAGTGTCCCGCGCATGTCCGACGCCGTTTCGATTGTGCCTTGGTCGAGACGAACGGAAGATAAAATCGTTCCGCCCATTTTCAGCGTTCCCGAGCCCGTTTTCACAAACGCGCTAGTATTGACGGTTCCCTCATAAATGCTGACACCGCTAAGCGTGAGCGTTCCCGTGGTGTTGACGACCGTTCCCGTGTAGGTGCCGTCCTCGTTGACGGAGAGAGCGCCGACGGCGAGTGTTCCGTCAACCGTGCCTTTGCCGTAAAGCGTTCCCGCGCGGAATGCGCCGCCGTTCGTCAAATCGAGCGTGCCGTCGCTCAGTTCCACCGTAGTGAAAGCCGCGTTTCCGCCGATGTAGTCGCACTCTTCCAAGTTCAGCGTTCCCGCAACGTAAACCGACTTGACGCCGAGTTCGTCCGCCGTCGAATCGCCCGTCAAAGTAACGGTGCCCGCGGAAACTCGCAACAAATCGATTTCCGACCTGCGCGAAATCGAGAGCGAGCCGTCGCCCGTTTTTGTCAGATTGGCGTCGTAAGTCTCGCTCGCTTTTTCAAACGCTTTCGTAAACGTCACCGAAACATTCTCCGCGACGTCCACGGTGGAGGTGCTTGCCGCATCGACGACGCCGAGCGTTACGTTCTGCAATGCGGTAAATTCGGAGGTTTCCGCTTCCTCGTTTTTCACGAAATTGAGCGTGCCGCCCTCGAGGAAAAGTCCCGCCGCGGAATCATCGGCAGAGCCGAGCGCGTTTCCGGAGTAAACCGTCAGCGAACCGCCGGCGAGATAAATGCCGCCCGTCATCGTGTTGCGCACGCCCTCGGCGAACGTCACGTCGCCTTTGAAAATCGACAGTCCGGCATTTGCGCCCGCATCGGCGTCCGTCAGGACCGAACTTGTGATTCCGTCGGCGAGCCCGATGGTGAACGCGCCGTCCAGATCAAACACCACGCCGGAGGAGTTGATCGTCGTTTCCGCGAGCGAAACGGAGCCGGCTTCGGTGAACATCACGTAGTCGTTTTTAAAAAACGTTGTCGTTCCCGAGGTGCTGGTTTCGTATTCAAACGTCCACAAATCGGACGAGCTTACGCCCCACGAGCCGACGTTTTTATTCCAAATGAGCGTTCCCGTGGAAGCGACGTCCAACGAAGTGTTTGTCGCGTTGTAGACCAAGCCCAACCCACGGCGCCCGTAGGACTCCGTTCCCGAAGTGAAGTTGATATACTTGGTCACATCGACGCTCGCGAGATTCGACGAAGAAAAATCAATCAGCGTTTGCGTGCCGGAAATGGATTTGCCGAAAGCTTCGCTCAGCGTAATCGTGTTCCCGGTGCCCACGTCGAAATAGCCGGTCGAAACCGTGTCGCCGCGCAACGTGAGCGTAGAGCCGGAAACGGAGAAATTTCCGAAAATCGTCGAGCTCTTCGCCGCGCCGGAATCGACGTTTTCGCCGAACGTCAGCGTCGAATCCGTAAACGTGGCGTTGCCCGTCAGCGTGCCGCTTTCGAGCGCGAAAGTGCCGCCCGTCATCGTGACGTTCCCGGAAAGTTGTGCGCCGGAAGCGATTGAGACATCGCCGCCCGATGCCATCGTGACGTTCCCGCTAAATGTCGCGCCGGAAGCAATCGTGAGCGCTTTTGCGTTTTCCAACACGTCGTTGTTGCTGAGCGCAACCGTTCCCGCGTTGACGACGAGCGATCCCGCAAAATTGCCGATCGGTTCGACAAACGTCAGCCGCCCCGAACCGTTTTTCGTCAACACCGCATCTGCCGCGCCGGAAATTTCTCCCTTCAGTTGCAAATTGCCTTTTTCCGTGTTGACGACGGCGTTCCCGGCGAATTCCACTGCAGCGGAAACGGTGAGCCCCGACATTGTCGTGTTCGTTGCCAACGTGCCGCCGTCCAGTTTCAACGTGCCGTCGCCGCCGACCGTCGTCCAGCTTTGGGTGCCGGACAGCGTCAGCGTTCCCGCGACCGTCAGCGTTTTGTCGCTCGCGATGGAAGCGACGCCGTCGTTGAGCGTCAGCGAATCGCCCGCCGCGATCGTGCTGTCCGTCGCGAAAGTCAGGTTGCCGCGAGTCGAGCTTGTGCCCTCACTCGAGAACGTGATGTCGCCCGTGAGCGAGCCGTTTTCCGCGATGTTAATCGTCGTGCCGGTTGCCGCCGTCAGCGTGCTCCCGTCGGCAAAATTCAGTTCGCTTCC
>CAVEBA010000124.1:0-1386 GCA_963613695.1 Sphaerochaetaceae bacterium | reverse complement strand
CCGGAAAGCGTAATCGTTTTGCCATCGGCGACGTCAAACGTCGTCGTGCCGTTGTTCAGCGCAAAATTCGATGCCGAGGTCCAGCCGGTTTCGCCGGCGGCGCTGAAGACAACGTCTTGCAACTTAATCGTTCCCGAGTTCGTAATGCCGACGCCTGCGTCGTTCCCGGTAATCGCGATGTTCAGATTTCGGAAAAGATATTCCGCACCGCTCCCGACCGTCAGCGAACCGAGTGCCAGCGTTCCCGACGGTTCGGTTTCGCTCGTTCCCGTGCCGGCGATGATGCCGCCGCGCGCGAGCCCGTCGCCGGACGTGAGACTCATTTCCCCGGAAACCGTCAGCGTAGAGCCCTCGCCGATGCCGAGCCCGATTTCCGTCGTGTGCAAGCTACGATCGACAAGCCCCCATGTTGCGGTGAAAGTTTTGACGGACATCGACGCATTGTCGCCGATCATCAATTTGCTGGCGTTGTTGAACGTAATCCCGCCCGCGACCGTGATTTTTGCGCCATCGGAAACCGCAATTTCCCGGTCGTTCTGCGACTCCGACCAATCGCCACCGCCGCGCACAATGTTGCCCGTGATATCCAGCGTGCCGCCGAGCGTCAGCGTTCCCGCCGTGGTCGCGGTCAAATCTCCGCCGATGTATCCGTTCGTCGCGGCGAGCGTTGCCGCCGTTCCCGCGAGCGTAACCGCGCCCGCGATGTTCATGGTGGCACCCGTGATTTCGAGCTTGCCGGAATCAAGCGTCAACCCGGCGAGCGTATTTTCCGCCGTGCCGACGTTGCCGGAGAGAATCAGCTTGCCGCCGTCTTTCACCGTCAGCGTTCCCGCGCCGGAAATGTCGCCGGAAATTGTTGCGCCGTCGTTCCCGCCGTAAACGCGGATTGCGCCGTTTTCGGCAACGTCGATATCGTGCGCAAATGTCCGCGCATCGTTGAAGAAATTCAGCGAAGAACCGCCTTTCAACTGCAAGGAAACATCGCCCGTGCCGAAATTGCTCGCCGGGACGGTCGATGTCGTGCCCTCGATATTGTCATATGTGCCGACGGCGAGATCGAGTGCGTTCAGCACCACCGTTCCCGCGAAGTCCGAATCGTCGCCCAAATCCAGCGTCGTGAAATTTTTGTCCGCGAGCGTGAGCGAAGAGCTGAGCGAGAACGTTCCCGCGCCGGAAAGCGCGATTTTCAATTTCGAAACATTGATCGTGCCCCACGTCGAGCTGATGCTTTCCGCCGTGCCGCTCTTTGCGGAAACGGTCGCGCCCTCGGCGATTTTCACGACCGAGAATTTTTCCTCGCCGCTCGTGTTGCCCTCGAGTGCCACCGTGCCCGCCTGCACGTCCAACGTTCCCGTGAACTCCGAGCGATCACCCGACAGCGTGAGC
>CAVEBA010000123.1:0-5417 GCA_963613695.1 Sphaerochaetaceae bacterium | reverse complement strand
CGATGAAATTTTCAGATGAAAAAAAGGTGTTGTGCCCTCTTTGCGGGAACGCATGAATGATGAAAGAATCGGCGGCGCGCTTTGTTTTTCGTGCGAAATCGAATTTTCGTGTAAAAATCGAATTCCGGATTCGTCCGAAAAAGACGCGTTCCCGCGCTCACGCGGAAAAAAAGAGAACGACGGGAACGGAAAAACCCTGTCCGTGTGCCCGACAACATGCACGTTTATCTGAAAAAAATTCGGCGATTGCAAGCCGTTTTTTTCGCGCATGCGGAAACGCGGAATGCGTTCCCGCGCTTGCCTTTCGCCTTTTAGCGCGTAAAATTTGCCGCGATGAAAAACGATACCCCGCAAGAAAAAAAAATGCCCCAGTTCAAGCACGTCAAGGCCTACGAAAATCTTGATTTTCTGAACAGTCCCGTGGCGCGAACGATTCGCGTGCATTGCGAAATGCTCGAGCCGTATTACCGGCTTTATCCGTATTCGATTCGCAAGACGATTGTGTTTTTCGGCTCGGCGCGCACGCCCTCTCGCGCGGACGCGGAGGAAGCGCTGGCGCGGGAACGCCGAAAAGTCGAAGAACTTCCGCTGACCGAAGCGGAGAAAAAACTGCGCATCGCCGTCGCCGAGCGCAATCTCGCCAACTCGCATTACTACGAAGCCGCGCGGGAACTCGCTCGCGATCTGACAAAATGGAGCCAAGAGCATTTTTCGACGCCGGGCGAGCGTTATTACATTTGCTCCGGCGGCGGTCCCGGCATTATGGAAGCGGCAAATCGCGGCGCCTACGAAGCCGGCGGAAAATCGCTCGGGCTCGGCATCAATTTGCCTTTCGAACAAAAACCGAATCCGTTTATCACGCCGGAATTGGACTTCGAATTCCGCTACTTTTTCATTCGAAAATACTGGTTTCTTTACCTTTCGCACGCGCTCGTCGCGTTCCCGGGCGGCTTCGGCACGATGGACGAACTTTTCGAAATGCTCACGCTGATCCAAACGCGCAAAACGCCGAAAAAAATCCCCATCGTTCTTTTCGGGCGCGAATTTTGGGAAAAAATCATCAACTTCGACGTATTCGTCGAGCTCGGCTACATTTCGCCGGAAGACCTCCGGCTTTTCCGCTATTTCGACAAAGTCGAAGACGCGCGGGAATACATTATTCGGGAAATCATCACCGATATGGTCGAAAACGAAAAAATTCCCAAGCGCGCGGATTTTGAAGATTCGTTGCAACCGCACCATCTCGACACGCGTCGCGCTCAAGGCGGAGAACGCCCGCCGCTCTGAACAAGCGTTCCCGCGAAACGGCAAAAATTACGCGTTCGCGTTCGCCGTCGGCGTTCCCGCGGATTCCAAAAATTCCGCCAGCGCCGCATCGACGCGCGCGGGAGCGAAAGATTCCTGCACGCGCGCCGCGCCGTCGGCGGCAATCAGCGCCCATTCTTCCGGCGACATTCGCATAACCAAGTCGCCCATCATTCGCGCAGTCTCGGGAACGCGCGGATTGAAAAGCAGCGGCGCATCTGCGGGAACGAGCGCCTTTGTCTCCTCCGTCATCGACGCGAAAACAAGACAACCGCAAGCCATCGCTTCCGCCGCCGCCGTCGGGAACGCGCTTTCGTCTTTCGGAATATGCACGAAAAGCCCGATGCGGCGGAAAAAATCTCGCGCAAGCCGTTCCCGCGGAATTTCGCCGATAAATTCGATGCGCCCGGCGAGCACGGGAACGCCGGCGATTTTTTCGCGAAGCCGAGACGCGTCGTCGCTCTCGGCATCGCCCGCCAGCAACATACGCATGTCCGGCGCCGAAACCGCCAAATGCGCGAACGCGTCGAGCGCGACCAAAACGCCGGATTTTTCGGAAAAACCGCCCGCCCAGCCCCACACGCGGGAACGCTCCGGAGAAGTCGGTTCAAAGACAAAACTTTCGTCCACCGCCGGCGGAATCACCGCCGAGCGCTCCAACTGCGGGAACGCCGACGCGTTGCGTTCCCGCAACGTTTCCGAAGCAAAAATCGCCGAGCGCACGCGACAAAAATTTTCCTGCGCAAAATTCGTTTCGCCGTAGAGCGAGCGAATCAGCGCCGCCGCAATCAGCGTCGCCGGAGAAAGCGAATGCCGATGCTTCCGCGCGGCGGCGAGAAAAGGATCGCACGCCGGAAATTCGCGCGGCCAATCCGAATCCGCCCACGGAATCGGCTCCCGCGCCTGCGCCGAAGCAAGCGTCCACTCCAACGCGGAAAGCCCGCTCGGATTCAGCATCAAAAAAACGTTCCCGCGCCGCGCAACCGCAGAAACGCGCTCCGCATTCGCCACGGAACGCGACGAAAGCATTCGGTAGCCGCGCCACAATCTCGAATCCTCGGAATCGCCGTGCGCTCGCGAAAGTATCGGGAAAAAATCCTCCGTAGCTTCGCCGCCGTCAAAACTCCCGCAAAAACGCCGCAACGTCCAACTGCGGGAACGCGAAAGCCGCGTCAACATCGACGAAACCGCCGCCGCAAAAGCGCCGCAACGGGAATCCGGCGGGAACGCATTCGAGAGGCAGACTGTCCGAAACTTCGGCATCGCCGCAAGGTTCGCCGTTTTGCCCGAAAAACGCAACGCAGAAACACCCAGCCCGCGTTCCCGCGGGAACGGGAAAAAGCTCCTTTCTTTCTCGGGCGAAGATGGTAAAATTTGCGCCATGAGAGTAATACCCTACGGTGCCGCCGGCGGCGTGACCGGCTCCTGCTTCCTCGTTGAGACGAAAAAGTCGCAAATTCTCGTAGATTGCGGAATTTTTCAGGGATTTTCTACGGACGTTTCCGCCAACCGCGTTCCCGCAGGAATCCGAACCGAAAAGCTCGACGCGATCGTGCTCACGCACGCGCATCTCGACCACTGCGGGCGGCTTCCGCTTTTCGTAAAAGCCGGCTACGCGAAAAAAATCTACGCCACGCAGGCGACGATTGAAGTCGCAAAACTCATTTTGCTCGATTCCGCGCATTTGCAGGAATCCGACGCCGAACGCGAAAATCGCCGCCGCGCCCGCGCCCTGCGCAAGCCCGTCGAGCCGCTTTACAACACGGAAGACGTGAAGCGCGTGTTCCCGCTTTTTTCTCCCGTCGAATACGAAACCGTTTTCGAAATCGCGCCCGGCATGAAAGCAAAACTCGTCGAAGCCGGACATTTGCTCGGCTCGTCGAGCGTCGAACTCACCGTGAACGATGTCGGCGTCGTCAAAAAACTTCTTTTTTCCGGCGATCTCGGCCCGCAGGGCATGCCGATTTTGCGCGATGCCAAACGCATCGACGATGAAGATTTCGACGTCATTTTCGTAGAATCCACTTACGGCGACCGCGACCACCGCGATTTGCAGGCAACGCTCAACGAATTTCAGGAACTGCTCTCGCAAGCCGTCGCAAAGCGCGGGAAAGTGCTTATTCCGACGTTTGCCGTCGGGCGCGCGCAACAGTTGCTCTACTATCTCGGCGAATTTTTCGAACAGGGGAAACTGCCGAAAATTCCCGTCTATCTCGACAGCCCGATGGCGATCGAGGCGTCGATGCTTTACAAAAATCACACGGAACTTTACGACGCCGAAGCGCAGGCTTACGCGCAAAATCACAAACTCAAAACCGCGCTCTCCGGCTTAAAACTCTGCCGAACCGGCGAAGAATCCCGCGCGCTCAACGACATCGAAGGTCCCTGCATCATCATGGCGGGCGCGGGAATGTGCAACGGCGGACGCATTTTGCATCATTTGAAAAATAATCTCTGGAAGCCGGAAACGACGTTGCTCATCTGCGGCTTCCAAGCGGAAGGCTCGCTCGGGCGCCTGCTCGCGGAGGGGCGCCGGCGCGTCCGAATCTACGGCGAAGAAATCGGCGTGCTCGCAAAAGTTTATACGCTCGGCGGATTTTCCGCGCACGCGGGGCAAACCGCCCTGCTCCGTTGGCTCGCGCCGCTCGCCGAAAAAAAAGCAAAACGCCCGCGCATCGTCGTCATTCACGGCGAACGTCGCCAACGGGAAACGCTCGCGCAAAAAATTCACGTGCGCTTCGGCATTCGCGCCGCGCTCCCGAGCCTCGGCGAAGCGATTATGCTTTGAACGAAGAAAATTTTCTCTCGCAACGATGCCGACACCGTTCCCGCCGAACGCCGCACAAAGCCCCGACGAAATTTTCGACGTCGTGGACGAAAACGACCGCGTCATCGGGCAAGCGACGCGCGCGGAAGTGCATCGGGAAAAACTTTTTCACCGCGCCGTGCACGTTCTCGTGTTCGATGCTCGCGGGAACGCCGTATTGCAAAAACGTTCGCTCGCGAAAGACACTTGCCCGGGGCTTTTTTCCACGTCCTGCGCCGGGCACGTCGATTCCGGCGAAAGCTACGAGCGCGCCGCAATTCGGGAACTCGGCGAAGAGCTCGGCGTGCCGCCCGATGCCGCGGGAACGCTCCGTTTCCTTTTCGCATTGCGACCTTGCGATGCGCTCGGGCAGGAATTCGTCCGCGTTTATCGGCTGGATTTCGCGGGAACGCTCACGCCGAATCCGGCGGAAATTTCCGAACTGCTCACGCTCCCGCCGGAAGAAATCGACGCGCGCATCAAAACCGCGCCGAACGCATTCGCGGAATCTTTTCTCCGCGTCTGGACAACTTTTCGGGAACGCCCGAACACGTAGAAAAATCGCTCAGCGCCCGCCGGAAAGAAATTTTAGCGCCGGCGGGAACACACGCCGCAAAATTCCGTAGACGGCGAGCGAAACGAGAATGCTCGCGATGCCGCATGCAAAATAATGCGCGAGCCGTTGCGCGTTCCCGTCGCCGAAAACACCGAAAAACAAGGGCGCGAGTGCTCGTTTCATAAAAACGACTCCGTATATGTGCGAGGCGAAAACGAAAAACGCGCCGTTTTCGAGAAATTCCCGCCGACGGAAAATTCCGCGTTCGACGGCACGAGCCGTCAGCCCGACTGCCGCCGCGCCTCCGATGAAAATTCCGCAATTGTGCGCGAGCGGAAGCCCGTTTTGAAAATTTTCAAATGAGCGCCAGTCCCAGAGTGCCACGGGAACGTAGAGCACCGCCAACGGAAACGCGTGTTTGCGACAAACTTCGACGAAATCGATTTTCTCCAACGCGAGCGTTGCGCCGAGCGTGAAAAAGAAAATCGACGCCGTGCCGATTCCGGGAATAGGGATTGGGATTGCACCGCCCGCGAAAACGACGATTCCAAGCGCAAGCACGGGAACGAAAGAAAAACGTTTCACGCACCAATAAATCAGCGGCGTAGCAACACAACAAATCATCAATTCGCGGATAAACCAAAACGGAAAATTCATGCCCGAAGATGCGGAAAACTGCATGAGCAGCGATTTCACGCTTAGCGGGTCGTCGGGGTAGAAGTGCGGCTGCACCGTCAACCTCCACACGAC
>CAVEBA010000122.1:4919-5426 GCA_963613695.1 Sphaerochaetaceae bacterium | reverse complement strand
CGCGAGGCGAAAGAAGCGATGCGCGCCGCCGGCGTTCCCGTGCGGTTGTGAAAAAAAAGTTGAGGAGTTGAAAAGGTTGAGGAGTTTAGAAGTATCGTGCTGATTTTTGCCTTCGGCAAAAATTTAAGGTGAGAATTTTCCGTTTTCCATTTTTTTTCGCGGGAACGCGAAAAAAAACTCAGCGCACGGTGAGTGCGAGCTCGAAGTCCGGCGAAAGAATTTCGCAGGCGTAGCGCGCGACATCGTCTGCGGTGAGCGCGCCGAGCTGCGCTTCGAGCTCGGAATCGCGGTTGACGGGCAAGCCGTAAAGCGCGTTCAGCGCGGCGTTCCCGCAACGTGCGGCGGCGCGCTGATGAGCGGTGCGCCGCGCGACGCAGATTCGAGTTTTTGCGCCGAGCAATTCGTCGGCAGAAATTTTTCCCTCGCGGAGCCGCCGCATTTCGCGACGCATTTCTTCGAGAACGTGTTTCTCCTTGCCGCGTTTCGTTCCCGCGCTGAGGACGAACA
>CAVEBA010000122.1:3846-4858 GCA_963613695.1 Sphaerochaetaceae bacterium | reverse complement strand
GGACGAACATTCCCGTCTCGGGCGAGCCGACGCGATTTGCGCCGACGAAATACGCAAGCCCGCGTTTTTCCCGCACTTCGAGGAAAAGTCGGCTCGACATTCCGCTGAGCAATTCTTCGATTAGCGTTCCGACGCGGTAGCGTTCATCGCGAAAACCGACGTCCGGAAACGCGAGTTGGACAATGGTCTGCTCGGCGGGAACGGGCGCTTCGACTTCGCATGCGCGTGCGCGTTGAGGAGCAAATTTTTTGAAATTTTCGGAAAATTTTTCGGCGTTGCGGGAACGAAAACGCGCGGCGGAAAATTTTTCTTCGAGCGTTGCCGCAAGCGCATCGCGGTCGAAATCGCCCGAAGCGGCAATGACGATATTTTCGGGAACGACGAGGCGTTCCCGCAGTTGCTCGACATCGGCGAGAGCGAGAGAATCGAGCGATTTTTCCGTGCCGAAATTATGAAACGCGAGCGGGTGTTTGCCGAAAAATTCCTTGCGCAGAGCGATTCGCGCGAACTCTTCGATTTCGTCAAATTCACTGCGCAGAGCGGCGAGTTGCGAAGCGCGTTCGCGGGAAAAATTCTTCTCGGAAAAATGCGCATCGCAGAGCGCATCGGAGAGAATTTCGCAAGCGACGGATTCGTCGCCCGCGAGTGTTTCTGCGGAAAGCGAGAGCGTATTGTCGCCGGAAATTTCATCGAAACGTCCGCCGAGCGATTCGATTTTTTCTGCGATTTGCGCGGCGGTGAGCGTTCCCGCGTCGAGCGTGAGCATCGTGGAGAGCAGGGCGCTTGCGCCGCGCGTTTTTTCCGTTTCGAACGCGTTCCCGCCGAGCATCGCGGCGCGAAACCGCACTTTCGGCAACGCGTGTTCGGGCTGGAGCAGCACGCGCACGCCCGAGGAAAGTTTCAGCTCTTCAAACGGCGGGAACGCCGCGCACGCCGAGGGCGTTTTCGTCGAAGATTTTTTGAGCGGAAGTTTTTTTTCAAACGCGGAGCGCGTGAGCGTTTCCTCGCGAAA
>CAVEBA010000122.1:0-3815 GCA_963613695.1 Sphaerochaetaceae bacterium | reverse complement strand
GCGCGTGAGTGTTTCCTCGCGAAAATATTTTTGCGCGACGCGCCGAATTTCTTCCGGCGAAAGCGATTCGATTTTGCGGAGAAAAATTTCTGTCGCGCCGGGATCGCCGCGTTCGACACATTCTGCGCCGAGACGCGCCGCGGACGAAGCAGCAGTACCGAGCGAAGAAACGAGTGCGGAAACGGCGCGGCGCGACGCTTTGCGCAGAAGCTCCGCGGGAACACCATCGCGCGCGATTGCGGCGAGCGCGGCGCGAATCGCGTCTTCGATTGCTTCGCGCTTGCCGAGATCCGCCGCGTAGCCGATCCAGAAAAGTCCGCCGTCCTGCGGCATCCACGCCGAAACGTCGAGCGCGTGCGCGAGTCCTTTTTCGTCGTGCAAATCGCGCCAGAGCAAGGCGGAATCGCCTTTGCCGAGTAGCGACGAAAGCACGGAAAGCGCGGGAGCGTCTTCGTGCGCCGCGTGAGGAATTTTCCACAGCATGTTTCCGCGCAACACGTTGACATCGCCGCGCAACGTGATTTCGCGCGGCGCGAGTTGCGGCGGCTCCGCGGGAACGAAAACTTGCGGGGCAGGGCGTTCCCGCGCATCGCCGAAATATTTTTCCGCGAGCGCGAAAATCGTTTCCGTTTCGGCGTCGCCGGCAACGACGAGCGCGAGGTTCGCGGGAACGTATCTTTTTTCAAAATACGTGCGCAGTTCGCGTTCGCCCATTTGCGAAAAAACATTTTTGTTGCCGATGACGGGAACGCGGAACGGGTGGACGCGGAAGGCTTCGGCGAGCGTTGCGTCAGAAAGCCGCGAGTCGGGATCGTCGAGGCTCATGTCGATTTCACGCAGAATCACGTCTTTTTCGAGTGCGGCGTCGAGCGCGTCGAGACGCGGTTTCAGCGTGAGTTGCGAGAGCACGTCGAACGCGGTTTCGGCGGCTTCTGCGGGAACATCGGCGTGATAGACGGTGCGCGTAAACGTCGTGTAGGCGTTGAGATTTCCGCCGACTGCCTGCACGCGGCGCGAAATTTCTTCTGCGGAAAATTTTTCCGTGCCTTTGAACACCATGTGTTCGAGATAGTGAGAAAGCCCGCCGCCGAGAAATTCGCCCTCGTGGATACTGCCGGTTTTTACCCAGACTTGGACGGAGAGAAGCCCGGAGGGAAGCGTTTTTCGGAAATACGTTTCGACGCCGTCGGCGAGCCGCGTGCTCTGCGGGAGCGTCAGGAATTTTTCTGAAATGCTCATGAGAATTTTATTTCTGAAAAAAAAGAAATGCGGGAACGTTTGCGTCGCGGGAACGAGGAAAAATCAGGCTTTGCGACGTTCGGGCGTTTTTTTGCCGAAATCTGCGGGCAAGAATTTTCGTGTTTTTGCGACGAGCAGGAAGCACGGGAGTGTGCACAAAATCACCCACCAGAAAAACATTTCGTAGCCGAGCAATTCCTGCAACGCGCCCGACCAGAATTTCGGCAACATCGCGCCCAGCGCCATAAAGCCCGTGCAAATCGCGTAGTGCGCGACTGCGCGCCGCGTTCCCGCGCACGCGTAAAGCATGAAAAGCATGTAGCCGGTAAAACCGAAACCGTAGCCGAACGATTCGACGACGATTCCCGCGCCGATGAGTAATTGCGATTCGGGTTGCCACAGCGCGAACGCGACGTAAATCAAATCGGGAACGTTCAGCAACAGCGCCATCGGAAAAAGCCACGCGCGCAAGCCGTTGCGCGATGCGAGCCAGCCCGCAATTACGCCGCCGGCGAGCATCGCCGCGACGCCGAACGTGCCGTTGAGCACGCCGAGTTCGCGATTGTCCAGCGCAAGCCCGCCGTGTTCGAGCGCGTCTTTGAAAAACAGCGGCGAAACCGCGCTGAGTTGCACTTCGCCGAAGCGGAAAAACAACAGAAAAAGCAACAGAAAGCCGACGCGTTTTTTTTGAAAAAACGTTTTCCACGTTTCGCGAAAATCTCTCCACAGCGAATCGTTGCGCGTTCCCGCGGGAACGTCGTTTGCCGGGCGCGGAAGCACCGCCGCATGAAAACTCGCAAGCACGCCCGAAAGCAACGCAAGTCCGGCAAACACAAGCATCCACGCCGTTCCCGCGCTTTCGCCGTGCGCGATGAGCACGCCCGCCGCCGCAATCACGCCGCCTTTGGCGAAAATTTGCGAAAGCCGAAAAAACGTGCTGCGCCAGCCGGAGTAAAACGCTTGTCGCCCCGAATCGAGCGCGAGCATGTAAAATCCGTCCGCCGCGATGTCGTGCGTCGCCGAGACAACGGCAATCGCGCCGAGCGCGACGACGATTCCGAGCGCGGGAACGCCGCAGAAAAACGCCGCCGCAAGCGCACCGAGCAGGAGCGCTCCCGCCGCCTGCATCCCGAAAATCCACGTGCGCTTGCGCCCGATCCCGTCCACGAGCGGGCTCCACAGTGCTTTCAGCGTCCACGGCAAATACGCCCACGCGGCGACGGTCGTGATGACGGCATTGTCAAAGCCCAAATCTTTCATCGCGACGGGCGCGACGAGATCGACGACGGCGTTCGGCAAGCCCTGCGCGAAATAAAGCGTCGCCACCCAAAGAGCCGCGACGCGAGCGCCGGAAGTTTTTTCCGAAGACAAGGTTTTAAGAAAATTAAGAATTAGAAATTAGGAATTAGGAAGAAATTCCTAGGAATTTAAGAAGAAATCCGGTGTTCCCGGATTTCTGATTAGCCTTGTTCTACGGTGATGTTGAAAACTTTCGGACTGCCGCACGCGGAAAGTGCGAGCGTTCCCGCGAGCGCGAGCGCCGCGAGAAAAATTTTTGCCGCCTTACGCATTGTCTTTGTTTTCCTCGTCGTTGCCTACCGTCTTTTTTCCGAATGCCGCAACGGATTTGAAAAGCGCGTCGAAGAACGCCGCGACCGTCGTGTTCAGGCTCAGCAATTCGCTGTTCGTGAGGTCGATCGTGTCGCCCGCCTTGAACGCGCGGCGCGTGTCCGCGAGGCGCACTTCCGGACGGTCGCCTTCTTTCGCGGGCTGAATCGTCTGCACGGTTTTGAATTCGAAAACGAGCTCGCCGTCGTCGTCCACGTCCTCGGCGGTAACGACGCCGTTGTTGCGCATGAGTGCGCGCAGGGCGATAGCCATGTTCGTGATGCCGTCTTCGAGCTCGCAGAGAATTCCGAATTCTTTTTCAAAAACTTCGAATTTGTCCTGCAAAGCGGAATTGACGAAAGCTTCCTGCTTGCGGCCGACGAGTTCGTTGGTCGCTTTCGGGTCGGTTTCCATCGCCTTTTTATTGACGAAAAGCGTGCAGAGCAGGTGGCAATTGTCCATGCATGCGGCGACCATCGAGAGCAGGTCGTTCACGGATTGACGAATCATCAGCCCGTGCGCGAACGCTTTCATTTGGTCAAAATCGCGGTGCAACTGCGCCACGGGCATCATGCGCGTGAGCGAGGAAAAGTGGTTGTATTTTTCCGCGTCCGCCGATTGCGTTCCCGCGAGGTTGAAAGCGAGAAGGTCGAAATGGCGCTGAAGCGCACCGAAGAAATTCTGAGCGATAATCGGGAGACTGATTGTCTGCCGGCGGTCGGATTGTTGTTCGTGTTCGTTGTTGTCTGACATAGACGCGAAAAGATACGCGTTGCCGGCGGGAACGTCAAGCCGGCGGGAACGGAGCAACGGATAACGGATAGTTGATAACTGATAACTTTCATTTGGTTCATTTTTGCCTTTGGCAAAAATTACACTTCACCCGTCCTCCAGTAGACCTGTTCACCAGTCTACCATTCTTCTCTCCCGCGGAGCGGGAATCAACAGGCGCGAAGCGCCGACTCAAC
>CAVEBA010000121.1:0-5461 GCA_963613695.1 Sphaerochaetaceae bacterium | reverse complement strand
TGCTGACGGAAGCTTCGTATTCCGTTTTATAGGCATTTTTGAGTTTTAGAACGTGTACGGACTCGGCTTCTTCTTTTTCTTCCGAAGAAAACTCTTCTTCCTCTTCCGCTTCTTCTTTTTCGTTCCGGTCGATATTGATAATCGGCTTGCTCATCTTGTCGCGCGAAGATTGTTCGTGAATTACCGTTCCGAATGCAGACTGTTGCCCAAAGGCGACGCCGGGGGAAAAGACCACGACGCAGATTTGGATAAGGAGAAAGACTGTTTTTTTTACGAGATTCATGACTGTTTGATATTCTTGCATAAGTTTTTATTGAACGAAGCGAATCCTGATGTCCGGACTTTTATAATCCGCGCAGCGGCGAAAGTTCCGCCGCGGTTTATTTGTTTTTCATAAAGTATCGAATAGGGTTTTGTGCTCCGCGTTTTTTGCTAAGTTTCTTGTAAATATACTGCGGATATTCCGCCGAAACATCTTTCCCGGAGAACATAATGCGGTCGTTGTCGTTGGGATTCTTCCTCCACTTTGACGGCTTAAATACGGCCCGAATAACACCTTGGTATTCACAGAAGACAAGGTCTGTTTTTCGGGCTTTTTCAAGGTCGAGTCGCCACGATTTGCGCGTGGCGTCTAAGAGGCTCTTTGCGCGAAATGTCTTGTTTATGTTGATGACAATGACGTTTTCTTTTATCTTGGATTCTTTCAGTTCTGGTGGACTTTGAAGTTTGAGAAAATTCTTAATATCGGATGTTCGCCCGTGTAATGCCTGTCCGAAGCCTAATTGAGCGTTAAACAATTTTCCTTTCCGATAGTTGGAATTAAAAAAATCAAGGAGCGCAGCTTCTACGTGGAGAGCCGTTTCCTCGTCAAGCCCGTGCCGAATAATTTCTCGGATTACTTTTTTGCCGGAGTCCTCGATTTCTTTGACCGTTGAGCTGGTGCGCTGAGTCTGCCATTTTACTCGGGCGCCACATCCTTTGCCGACATAGAAGACAGACTTGTTACGCGGATCAATGAGAAGGTATACGTAGAACTTTCGGCAAGAGGACATTTTTTTCATAGCTTTATATATTTTTATCGGGGCATCTTTTAAGAAAAAGTCAACCAGTCCCTTTTTCTAGGCGTCATTTTGCCAAAAAAAAACGAACTGCAAGTTTTTTTGCGTACGGGATTTTTTTTCTCGCAGTGGCGCGAAGAACGCACTGAATCAACCCTCGCGGGAACGACGGCTTTCGCCCCTACAGGGCTCAATGTTTTTTCTCCGAGTTCGTAGGGCGTTGCCCTACGCTATTGCTTACCGCGCCTTTGGCGCTCAACTATTTTTTGCCTACGGCAACGAGCAGACGTGGACGTCTCCGCCCCCAGTTTTAACTGATAACGGGGATAGTTGATAATTTCTCACTCCTAATTTCTAATTCCTTTTCCGCGCAATTTGATTGAGAATAAAAAATCGGAATGGTAGCGTGAGAAAAAATTTCATGAACTTCATTTTCATTTCTCCTCAGTTCCCGCGCACGTATTGGAATTTTTGCGATCGTTTGAAAAAAAACGGCGTGAACGTCCTCGGGATCGGCGACACGCCCTACGACGCGCTCCCGCCGGAAACGCGCGGCGCGCTCAACGAATATTATCGCGTGAACGACATGGAAAACTACGACGAAGTTTTTCGCGCCGTTGCGTTCTTTTCGTTCAAATACGGGAAAATCGATTGGATCGAGTCAAACAACGAACATTGGCTCGAACAGGACGCGCGTCTGCGCACGGATTTCAACGTGACGACGGGCGTCGGGCTCGGCGAAATCAACGCGTTCAAAAGCAAGTCGGCGATGAAAGCGTTTTACGCGCGCGGCGGCGTTCCGACGGCGCGTTTTCTCCGCGTGACAACGCTCGACGCGGCGGAAAAATTCGTCGCCGAAGTCGGTTTTCCCGTTGTCGTGAAGCCGGACATCGGCGTGGGCGCGTCGAACACGTGGGCGCTTCACGATGCGGCGGAACTGCGTGAATTTTTTGCGAACCCGCCGCACGTCGAATACATCATGGAAGAATTTGTGCGCGGGGACATTTTTTCTTTTGACGCGATCACGGACGAAAACTGCAACATTCTTTTCGAATCGATGACTGCGTGGCCGCCGTCGATTATGGACATCGTCAATTTCGACCTCGATCTCGCCTATCACGTGAGCCGCGACGTTCCCGCGGCGCTAAAAACGCTCGGGCGCAAAACGGTTGCGGCGTTCGGCGCGCGGCGGCGTTTCGTGCATCTGGAATTTTTTCGCCTTGCGGAAAAAAAAGACGGACTCGGCGAGGCGGGCGATTTCGTTGCGCTCGAAGTCAACATGCGTCCGGCGGGCGGCTACACGCCGGACATGATGAATTTTGCGCATTCCACGGACGTTTATCAAATTTGGGCGGACATGGTGACGTTCGGCGAGCGGCGCGTTCCCGCGGCGGAGCGCGAATTTTTCTGCGCTTACGCGAGCCAAAAGGACGGCAAGCCCTACGTGCACACGCACGCGGAAATTCTCGCGCGCTACGGGAACGCGCTCGTCATGTGCGAACGCATGCCCGAGCTGATGGTGCGCACGATGGGGAACCAGATGTACACGGCAAAATTTGACACGCTCGAAGAAGTCGAAGCCTTCACGCATTTCGTTATCGAAAAAAAGAAAATTTGAAATCTCCGCACTCGCCATTTTTCCGAAAACAATGAACGGACAAATCTTCAAACAATACAGCCACGCGCTCGGGCGCGATATGGAATGCAAAATCTTCGGGAACGCCGGAAAAATCTGCCTCGCGTTCCCGCCGCAGGACGGACGCTATTTCGACTTCGAAAATTTCGGAATGGTCGAAGCGCTTCGCCCGGAAATCGAAGCGGGAAAAATTCGTCTCGTCTGCGCAGACGGAATCGACCGCGAAACGTGGTCGGCGAAAAATCGTCCGCCGCGGGAACGCATCGAAACGCACGAAGCGTGGTTTCATTACGTGCTCAAAGAACTCGTTCCCGCGCTCAAAGCGCAAACGCCGCATACGCCCGCAACGCTGATGACAACCGGCTGCAGCATGGGCGCATTTCACGCGGCAAATTTCTTTTTCCGCGCGCCGCAAATTTTCGACACCGTCGTCGCGCTCAGCGGTTTTTATCACGCAGGATTTTTCTTCGGAGATTACATGGACGATCTCGTCTACCTAAATTCGCCGACGGACAGTCTCCGCAACATGCCCGCAGATCACCCTTACATGGCGCTTTTTCACCGAAGCCGCATGATTTTCTGCGTCGGGCAAGGCGCGTGGGAAGACGAGCTCGTCGACAGCACGCGCATGCTCGACGCCGTGTTGCGCGAAAAAAACATTCCCGCGTGGGTCGATTACTGGGGCAAGGACGTCAATCACGATTGGGATTGGTGGCGAATCCAAATTCGCTATTTCGTCGAAAAACTTAAACTTTGATTTTCTCGCGGGAACGCGTTTCCTTTTTTCAGAAAAAAAATGACTTCCGGAAATTTCAAAAACGGTTTGCGAATGCGTCGGCTCCGCGCGAGCGCGAGCATTCGCGAAATGGTCGCAGAAAATATCGTGCGCCCCGAGCAGCTGATTCTTCCCGTCTTTTTGACGGACGGCGATGCGAACGAACCCGTCGCCTCGATGCCCGGCGTCGAGCGACTGAGCATTCCCGCGCTCACGGAAAAATGCCGCGAGCTCGTCGCGCTCGGCGTGCGCGGGATCGCGCCGTTCCCGAAAACGCCAGAAGCAAAAAAATCTCCCGACGGCGAAGAATCCGAAAATCCGGATTGTCTCGTGTGCCGCGCAATTCGCGCCGTCAAAGCCGCCGTTCCCGAAATGCTCATTTTCGCCGATATCGCGCTCGATCCCTACACGACGCACGGACACGACGGCATTCTCAACGCCGCGGGAACGGACGTCGATAACGATTCGACGCTCGAGCGACTCGCTGCAATGGCGGTGAACAACGCCGCGGCGGGCGCAGATTTTGTCGCGCCCTCGGACATGATGGACGGGCGCATTCGCCGCATTCGCGAAGCGCTCGACGGGAACGGTTTCGCGCACGTCGGCATTCTCGCCTACTCGGCGAAATACGCGTCCGCGTTTTACGGACCGTTTCGCGAAGCGGTCGGCAGCCGAAAAAGCGGCGGAGCAAACGTCACCGGACTCACGAAAAAAACTTACCAACTCTCGCCCGCAAATCGCCGCGAAGCCATTCGCGAAGCCTTGCTCGACGAAGCGGAATGCGCGGATGCGCTCATGGTCAAACCCGCCCTGCCTTACCTCGACATTCTCCGCGACGTGCGGGAACGCACGCTTTTGCCCGTCGCCGCATATCAGGTTTCCGGCGAATATTCGCAGATTCGCGCGGCGGCGCAACTCGGTTTTCTCGATTATGAAGCCGTGCGCGACGAATCGCTTCTTGCCATTCGACGCGCGGGCGCGGATATTATTTTGACTTACTTCGCCGAAGAATATGCCCGAGATTTCCGAAAAAAACGCCTTTGATCCCGGCGTTCCCGCAGACCGCGTTCCCGCGCACGTCGCGTTCATTATGGACGGGAACGGTCGCTGGGCAAACGCGCGCGGACTCGCCCGCGCCGAGGGACATTTGCGCGGCGCGCAGACCGTGCTCGACATCACGGAAACCGCTTTCCGCTTCGGCATTCGCTTCGTCACGCTCTACGCTTTTTCCACGGAAAATAAAAATCGCCCGCCGGAAGAAATCGCCGCGTTGATGGAGCTTCTCCGCACTTTTCTCGGCGAATATCAAAACGAACTTCTGAAAAACAAAATCCGCCTGCGCGTCATCGGCGATCTTTCGTGGCTGCCCGAAACAACGGCAACCGCCGTGCGCGACGTCATCGAACGCACGAAAAATTTCACCGAACACACGGTCGTCGTCGCACTCAATTATTCGTCGCGCGACGAAATTCTCCGCGCCGCCGACGCCTACGCGCGCGCACGCGCCGCCGATGCCGTTCCCGCAGAAAAACCAGATTGGGAGACGTTTTCCCGCTTCCTCGACACCGCGGGGATTCCCGATCCGGACCTCATCGTCCGCACTTCCGGAGAAAAACGTCTTAGCAATTTCCTCCTCTTGCAGGCGGCGTATTCCGAATTTTATTTTTGCGATACGCTCTGGCCCGACTTTTCAAAAGAGGATTTGAAAAAAGCGCTCGCCGACTACGCCTCGCGGGAACGCCGCTTCGGCAAAACCGGAGCACAAATCCAAAGCCGAGCCTAACGCAAAAATTGGGGGCGGAGACGTCCGCGTCTCCGCATTTGTTTTTTGCCGCAGGCAAAAATGAATGACTGTCCAAGCGTCGAAGACGCGAAACGTTTCCGAGGTGCCGAATCAACGATTCGGCGCTTCCGATTTTTTCAGCAAATAGAACGTATCGCCGGAAGATTCGTCGGGAAGAATCGGCGCGGCGGGGCGTCCGAAAATCGACG
>CAVEBA010000120.1:0-5462 GCA_963613695.1 Sphaerochaetaceae bacterium | reverse complement strand
GTGAGCGTTATTCACTATTCACTATTAATTATTCACTGAAAACTCCTCTCCCGCGGAGCGGGAATCAACAGGCGCGAAGCGCCGACTCAACTCCTCAACTCTTCAACTAAACTATCTATCAGTTCTTCAAAGAACGCACGGCGGGATTCGCTTTCGGCGGAATCGCGGCATTTTTCCAAAAATGCGCGCGCGTTCCCGCGTTCGGCGGGAACGTGTTCGGCGATGAATTTTGCGTAGAGGACGAACGCGAAGAGCGGCGCGTTCCCGCATTCGCAGGCGCGGCGGTAATATTCGGCGGAAGCGGCGTAGTCGGGCGCGCCGTAAATCACATCGGTTTTCATCGCCGTAATTTGCGCGGCGCGCACCCACGGGATCGCGTCGTCGGGGCGTTCCCGCGCGGCGTTTTCCAAGAGCGCGAGCGCGGCGTCCATCGCTTTTTTATGAATTTCGCGGCGCACGGCGGGAGCGAGATTTCGGCGTCCGCCGCGACGCGACATTTCCCACACGGGAAAATCGAACGCGATGAAATTTGCCGTATTTTCGACGAAAAAGAATTGTTCCGGCGCGAGCGCGATCGAAAGCTCCGCGTATTTTACGCACGACGCGGGATCTTGTTTCGACCAAAAATGAAATGCGCGCAACCACGCAAAATCGGCGATGACCGTGCGAAAGCCGCCGAGCGTGCCGAGCGCGACGCCGGAGCCCGCCGCGCGTCCGAGCGTTCCCGTGTCCGTGCGAACGCCGAGGCGTTCCCGCACGTGCGTCCACGCGGTGTTTTGCAGCGGCGCGATTATCGTTCCCGCGAGGAAAAGCGCGACGAGCGCGAAAAGATATTTTTTCCCGCGTGAAAAAATTTCCGTCGCCGTTTTCAGCATTTGTTTTTTTTCTCCGGAGGAAAAATTTCAAATTTCGCGGGAACGGAAAAATGCCGCGCCGATTGCCGCGAAAACCGCGATCCAAAAAACTCCGCAGAGCACGGCGGCGGGAATTGCGCCGGCGGGAACGCCGTCGGGCACGAGCACGAGTTCCTGTCCGAGATTGAACAGCTGAAGATTCGGCACCACGCGGGAAACGCATTCCGCAAAAGCGCGCGCCGCCGTTCCCGTTTTTTCGTCCGAAGCAAAATCTCCGAAAATGTATTGCAGCTGCCCGAGCAACACGCCGCAAAACGAAACGACCACGGCGTAAAGTTGCGTTTGCGCAAAACTCGACACGGCAATCGACATCGCCGCAACCACGCCCAGCCGCAACCATTGCAAAAGCGCAAAAAACGCAAGCCCGCTCGCGTCAAAAAACGGTGCCGAAAGCCCGCGCGCCGCCGCGATTTCCGCGAGCGTTCCCGCGCGCGACGAAAGCACGACGAGGAGCGCCGCGCACATCACCGCGACAAACACGCCGAGCAACGACCAAATTCCGAAAAATTTTCCGAGCAAAAATTCGCTCCGCCGCACGGGTTTCGCGAGCAAGGTCAGCGCCGTGCGATTTTCGATTTCGGAAAAAAAGAGCTGCACGCTCATCACCACCGCGAGCACGGAACCGAAAAGAAACACACCGCCGAAACCGAAATCGGCGATGAATTTCAACTCGGAATCGCCGAAATCAAAATTCGTCATCGCGAGCGAAAGCGCAATCAGCCCTACGCCGAGCAACAGCAGGAAACTGAAAAATTTCTGCCGCACCGCTTCGACAAACGTGTTGCGAGCAATCCAAAAAATGTTTTTCAAAAAACGCGGCATACGAAAAAATTTTCGCGGGAACGATTCATTTGCGGGAACGTCCCAAGTTTTCAAGAAAATACCGTTCGAGAGAAATTCGCGGATGCGAAACATTTTCAATCGACAGCCCGTAGCGTTCCCGCAGCTCGGCGCAAAGCTCCGGCGTGAGCGGCGTTCCCGCGCCGATGAGCGCCACCTGCTTTTCGCGACGCGTCAGCACTTCGTCGAGCGTTCCCGCGACGACGAGTTTTCCGCGATCCATAATCGCCACGCGGTCGCACAACTCTTCGACTTGCCCGAGCTGATGCGAACACAAAATCACCGTCTTCCCGCGCGTTTTCATCGCGCGAATCGCATCGCCGATTTCCGCGGAACCGACGGGATCGATGCCCGCCGTCGGCTCGTCGAGAATGACCAAATCCGGATCGTGCACGATCGCCTGCGCCACGCCGATGCGCTGCAACATGCCTTTGGAATACGTGCGAACGCGCCGCGAAGCCGCCGCCGTCATGCCCGCAAGCGCGAGCGCATCTTCCGTGCGCGCGGCGATTTCCTCGGCGGGAACGCCGCTCATGCGCGCGCAGAAATGAACAAGCTCCCGTCCGGAAAGATAATCGTAAAAATACGGCGCCTCCGGCAAAAATCCGATGCGGGAACGCGCGGCAACGTCCGAACTGTTGCGCCCGAAAATGCGACACGTGCCGGAAGTCGGACGCAACAGCCCGAGCATAATTTTCAACGTCGTGCTTTTCCCGGAACCGTTCGGCCCGAGCAAGCCGAAAACTTCGCCGCGATTCACGGAAAAACTCACGCCGTCCGCCGCGCGAAGCTTTACGCCGCGAATGCCGATGCGAAAATCTTTCGTCAGATTTTCGATTTCGACGGCGGGAACGCGCTGTGTGTCCGCTTCCATTTTTTTCGTAAAAAAAATTCAGCCGACGATTTCGAAGCCGACGGCGGCGGCGTTGCCGGTCGCGGTTTTCTTTTCAGTTTCGCGAATGAACGCGCGCATCTCGTCCTCCACGGCGGCGACAAACGCGAGCACCTCGCGCTCCGTGCCCTCCGCATGCAGATGCACGCGCCCGTCGGCGAGGTTGCGCACCGTTCCCGCGACTTCGAACCCGCGCGCGACCGCTAACGTATGCCAACGAAAACCCACGCCTTGAACGCGCCCGGAAAACCAAACGTCCTCGATGAAAACCGGACTTTTTTCCATGCCCGAAATCCAACCAACATTCCCGCGGGAAGGCAATGCTGATAACTGATAACGGATAACTGATAGCTGATAACGGTAGTTTTAGCCCACGGATAGACACCGAGGAACACGGATTTTTTCTTCTGTTCCTTGCCGGTAAAAAAGCTGTTGGCTAATAGCCAAAAACCAAAAGCCCTTAAAAAACTTCTATTACTTCCAGTAAAAAAATAACTGATAACGGATAACTGATAGCTGATAACGGTAGTTTTAGCCCACGGATAGACACCGAGGAACACGGATTTTTTCTTCTGTTCCTTGCCGGTAAAAAAGCTGTTGCAATAACTGATAACGGATAACTGATAGCTGATAACGGTTTTTGAAAAGTTATCCGTTATCAACTATCAGTTATCCGTTAAAATTACCAACCGATGCGGACGCCGACGTTCCCGTTGATGCCGCACTGTTCGTCGCGAATTTCGGAGGAAATTCCGCCGAAGAACGCGCAACGATTCGTCAGCGGAACCGAGAGCGTCGCCCCGAGACGAAGCGCATACGGCTTGGTCTCGTCGTAGCGGAGCTTGAAGCTCGAGCCCGTTTCCGCGAATGTCGCGTCGATATCCGAGCTACGGTCTCCGAGGTCCGTCGTGAACATCGCCGAGAGCCCGAGGTTGATATCCTTGCCGTCATAGCTCGGATTCGGGATCGAGAATTCCGCGCGGGCGCCGACTCCGGCGAGCGCCGAAACCGCCGTCTGGGTATCGTATTCGAGAGCCGCAGTGGCGCCGGATTCCGTCCAAGCGTCGATCCGATTGACGGCGGCGCTCACGCTGGCGACCGGAGCAACGCTCACCCAGTCCGCAAGCTTGAAGTTATAAGCCGCTTCGTAATCGAATGCCGCCGTGAAGCCGTCCGTGGAGCCCGAAACGTCCCCGCGATAGCTGCCGTAAGCGATCTTGCGATCCGCATCGTAGCCGTGGCGGGCAAAGGAGAGCACCGCGCGCTGTTCGAAGTTTTCAACGCGATGTTTCGCGAAGAAGTCCACGTGGAACGCGTCATCGGTAATCTTGTTGCCGTCCGAACGCAGCGTCGAATATTCATAGCCGAGCGCAACGCCGGCGAGGAAGTCTTTCGAGAACGCGTGTTCAAAGCCCACGAGCCCGCCCGACATCGAACGCTTCCACGATTTGCGTTCAAAGGACGAATCCGTGTCGTCGTAAGACCCGACATACTGTACCCACGCTCCCGTGTGCACGTCCGGTTTTCCGTATTGGTAATCCAACCACGATCCCGTGCCGATTGCGTTCAACACGGAGCTTTGGTGTGCCCACATCGCGTCGATCTGCGCCGGCATCATGCTCACCGTGTGAACCGAGCCGAGAGCATCGAGCGCGTCCGCCGTCTGATAGGTGTTGAGCTCGCCCAACGCCTCCACGAAGTCCGTCGTCACGGGCAGAGTTTCAAGAGCCCGCGCCGTCGAACGCTGATTGCGGTTGAAGAATCCGTAAGCGAATCCGCGAGCCGCGCCGCGGTAGTTCAGCGCCACCTGCACGGAGCGTCCGTCCGAGGAAAGGAGGAGATTGGTCGCGTCGAAGTTGTCGCCCGCGATCACACTATCGTAGCCGCTCGTTCCCGCGCCTTCGACCAGATCCAGGGTAATGCCGTCCGCGCTGAGCTGCGTCTGCAGTTTCGCATCCGACGTGCGGACCACGGCAACCGCGTTGCTCAACGAGGCGCTGACGGAAAGTTTGTCGTATTCCGTCGCCGAATAAACATCGTGCACCACCGTGAACGAGGAAGAATCCGAAGCCGATGCAAACGGAGCGTCAGCATTGGCGTCGATCGTCATCAGCGTGCCGACGTTCGCCGTCGCAGCTGCGGTCTTATCGCCGATTTCGAGCACCGAGCCCTGCTTCATACCCAGAGTCGCGACGCTGACGCCGTTTTTCGCCGTCAACGTGCCGTCGGAGAAGAAGGCAACTTTCTCGGAGAACGTTCCCGCGAGAGACGCATCTGCGCCGGCGAGAATGAGCGTGCCGCCGAACGTTGTATCGCCGGTAGAAACGGTTGTCGTTCCCGAGCCGGTCTTGGAGATATTGCCGTCACCGCCGTTCAGCTTCAACGAGAAAGCTTCGGTCGCGGCGAGCGTCGTCAAGCCCTCTCCGTTGAACGTGCCTTCAACTTCGGTCGTGTTGACCGTCAAATCCATGGCTCCGTCGATGTTCATCGTCGGGGCGGAGATTTGCGAGCTGTTCGCGGTCAGCGTTCCCGCTTCCGTGACATTGAGCGTTTCCGCCGTGATGTCGCCGGAGGTCTTCGTCGTTCCCGCGAGCGTCAGTTCTTCCGCCGCCGTCAGCGAAGCCGAGCCCTTCAAACCGTTCAGCGAAACATTCTTACCGCTGATGGAGCCGACCGCATCCGCGACCGCGTTTTCGACTGTGATGCTGTAGTCTTCGCCGCCGCCGACGGAACCGCCGTTCAGCTCCAAGGTTTCAAACGTCTGATCGGCGGTCGCGTTCACCGTTCCCGCGACAACCAGTGTCGTTGTCTTACCC
>CAVEBA010000119.1:0-5613 GCA_963613695.1 Sphaerochaetaceae bacterium | reverse complement strand
TAGTCATGCTGTTCTCTCGCAATGTTTTTATCTTTTTGAGTTCGCTCAAACTTAGCAACGAACACGCTTACGCTATCGCATGTGTGGCATTTTTTTCAAGTAGTTTGTCGAAATATATCGCGGGAACGCGGTAAACGGAGTACGCAAAAAAAAGAACGTTCCCGCGGGTGCGGGAACGTTCTTTTTTTGCGATGAAACGAAGCTCAGAGCTTGCAGCCGAGCGCTTCGGAAGCGGTGTCGCGCTCTTCGCAGAGCTCCTTGATCGAAGCGTCGATTTTCGCGCGAGCGAAATCGCTGATCGGCAGGTTCGGGACGATTTCCCACGAGCCGTCCGCTTTCGTGCGCACGGGGAATCCGGTGATGATGCCGGGAACGGTGCCGTATTCGCCTTTGGAAACGACGCCGACGCTGAACCAATCGCCCGCCGGAGTCGGATTGACGAGGTTGCGCACCGTTTCAATCGCGGCATTCGCGGCGGAAGCGGCGGAGGAAGCGCCGCGCGCCTCGATGATTGCCGCGCCGCGTTTCTGCACGGTCGGAATAAACGTGTTTTCGAGCCAAGCCTTGTCGGAAATGACTTCCGTCGCGGGCTTGCCGTTGATCGTCGCGTTCGTGAAATCCGGGAACTGCGTGGAAGAGTGGTTGCCCCAAATCGTCATGTTTTTGACGGCGGAAACGTGCACGCCCGCTTTCTGCGCGAGCTGCGCCTTGCCGCGATTTTCGTCGAGACGCGTCATCGCGAAAAAGTTTTCTTCGGGAACGCCCGCCGCGTGGCGCATCGCAATCAGCGCGTTGGTGTTGCACGGATTGCCGACAACGAGCACGCGAACGCCTTTCGAAGCGTTTTCGGCGATCGATTTGCCCTGCCCGACGAAAATTTTTCCGTTGATGCCGAGCAAATCCTTGCGTTCCATGCCCGCTTTGCGCGGCACGGAGCCGACGAGCAAGCACCAGTCCGCGTCCTTAAACGCAACGGCGGGATCGCTCGTCGCGGTAAGCTCCGTAACGAGCGGGAACGCGCAGTCCTCAAGCTCCATCACCACGCCGTGGCATTTCGGGAGCGCCGGTTCAATCTCGAGAAGGCGCAACGCAACGGGTTGATCCGGACCGAAGACATCGCCCGCAGCAATGCGGAAAATCAACGAATAAGCAATTTGACCGGCAGCACCGGTGATTGCGACACGAATGGGATTTTTAGCCATGATTTTTTTCTTTTGTTTGAGTTTCTGAATTGAAAAACGATGCGGCAAGAATGAAGCGGAACTGCGAAAAAATCAACGCGAAGTTTCTCGCGAAAAAACGCGTTCCCGCCGGAAATCCGCACTTGCGTTCCCGTGCGTTTTTCAAAAAAATTCGACTCAATGCAACGTCCCGAAACATGCGCGCTGATGATTTCGACCTACAATTGGCCGGACGCACTGAAACTCGTTCTCGAAAGCGTGCTGCGACAAACGCGAATGCCCGACGAAGTGCTCATCGCCGACGACGGCAGCGCTCCCGCAACGCGCGAGCTCATCGATTCCTTTCGCGAAAAATTTCCCTGCCCGCTCATTCATGTTTGGCACGAGGACAAGGGTTTTCGCAAATGCATTATCTGGAACAAAACCATCGCGAAAATCTCCGCCGAATACGTTGTCCAAATCGACGGCGATTGCGTGATCGCGCCGCATTTCATCGAGGATCATCTCGCCGTCGCGCAACCGGGGCACTTCACCTGCGGAAGCCGCACATTGCTGACGCGGGAACGCACGGAAGAACTCCTCGCAAAAGGAAACGCGGGAACGCTCGGCGCCTTTTCCGCCGGCGTTCGCAATCGCACGAACGCACTGCGCATTCCGTGGCTCTCGCGCTTTTTTCTGAAACGCTACCGCGCGAAAAAAAATTACATCTCCAAAGGTTGCAATATGGGTTTTTGGACGCGGGATTTGCTCGCCGTCAACGGCTACAACGAAGATATTTCCGGCTGGGGACGCGAAGATGCGGAGCTTGAAGTGCGGCTGATGAAGCTCGGCGTGCGGCGGCAGTCGCTGAAATTCGGCGGCGTGGAATTTCATCTTTTCCACAAGGAAAACGACCGTTCCCGCGATGCGAAAAATATCGAAATTCTGAACCGCGCCCTCGCCTCGCCGGAATTCCGCACGCCGCACGGAATCGTGCACGAATAAACGCCGCGTTCCCGCAAAATTTCCGTTCCCGCGCGAAGCTCGCGGGAATTTTCTTGACGCGTTTTCGCATAGGGCATACCCCTATGCATTACCAAGTTTCAAAAACATCATGAGCTGTCCGAATTGTTCAAAAATACACGATGCCGCGATGCACGAATCTCCGGAAGCGGCGAAAAGACGCGCCTGCCGCGAGCGGTTTTTTCTTTTGATTTCGCTCGTTGCGCTGATTGCGGGCTTTGCGATTTCGAAGAGCGGCGTTCACGTTCCCGCGTTTCCGCTGACGGATCCGTCGTGGCTCGCGGTCATTTTGTGCGGTGCGCCCATTTTTCGCGCGGCGGGAACGGCGCTCGTGCGGGAACGCAGAATCACCTCGTCGTTGCTGATTTCCTCGGCGATTGTCGCGACGTTGGCGTTGCAGTTCTTTTCTTTCTTTTTCGGGAACGCGAGCTCCGCGCACACGCACGACAGCTACATTTTCGCCGCGGGCGAAATCGCGTTTCTCATGGCGCTCGGCGAAATGATCGAGGAATGGACGGTGAAAAAATCGCGCAAGGGCATTGAATCGCTGATTGCGCTCACGCCGAAACTCGCTCACAGGAAAAACGCGCAGGGCGAAACCGAAAACGTTCCCGCGGAAACGCTTCGGCGCGGCGATGTCGTTTTCGTGCGCCCGGACGATATGATTCCCGCCGACGGCGAAATCATCGACGGCGAAAGCTCCGTAAATCAGGCAAACCTCACCGGCGAAAGCGTTCCCGCCGACAAAGGACCGGGCGACACCGTTTTCGCGGGAACGTGGAATCGCTCCGGCGCGCTCACCGTTCGCGTCACGAAAGCAAACGCGGAAAACACGATTTCCCGGCTCGTGCGGCTCGTGCGCGAAGCGGAAGAAAAAAAAGCGCCGGTGCAACGCATCGCGGATCGCTGGGCGGCGCGCATCGTTCCCGCGGCGATTATCTGCGCAATCGGCGTCGCGCTCTTCGCGCATTTTGTGTTGGGCACGGATTTTCAGACGGCGCTGATTCGCGGCGTGACGATTCTCGTCGTGTTTTGTCCCTGCGCCTTTGCGCTTGCGACGCCCACGGCGGTTGCCGCCGGCGTGGGAAATCTTGCGCGGCGCGGAATTCTCGTCAAAAGCGGCGATGCGCTCGAACGCCTTGCCGGAATCGACACGGTCGCGTTTGACAAAACGGGAACGCTCACGCGCGCGGAGTTGCGCGTCGAAGCGTTTTTCTCCGCCGGGCGTCTCGCGGAAAAAGAAGCGCTCGCGCTCTGCGCCGCCGCAGAACAGCGTTCGCAGCACCCGATCGCGCGCGCAATCGTAAAAGCGGCAGACGGAATTTCCCTGCCGACGGCGAGAAACATCGCTTCGAAAACCGGCGTCGGAATCGCCTGCGATATCGATGACGAAGAAATTCTCGTCTGCTCCGTTCCCGCGCTCGAAAAGGAAGGCATCGCCGTTCCCGCCGAGGCGAAAAATTTTGCGGACGCACAGCGCGCCTGCGGCGAAACGCTTATTTGCCTTGCCGTTGACGGCACGCTCGAAGGCGTTTTTTCGCTCTCGGACACGCTTCGCGAAAACGCTCCCGCGACGCTCGCCGCGTTGCGGGAACGCAGTGTTTCCTCCGTCGTGCTCACGGGCGACAACACGTCCGCCGCGAATCGCATCGGAAAAATCGTCGGTGCAAACGAAGTTTTCGCCGAACTTTTTCCCGAAGAAAAATCTGCAAAAATCGGCGAGCTTCGCGCGTGCGGGAAACACGTGCTGATGGTCGGCGACGGCGTGAACGACGCTCCCGCGCTCGCCGCCGCGGATTGCTCCGCCGCGATGGGCGCGCTCGGCTCCGAGCTCGCCGTGGAAACGGCGGACGTTGCCGTGCTCAACGACGATATCGGGCTGATTCCCGGGCTGCTGAAATTTTCGCGTGCCGTGTTGCGCACGATCCACGTGAACTTCGCGATTTCGCTGTGCATCAATTTTCTTTCCGTCGTACTCAGCGCGGCGGGAACGCTCGATCCCGTCTCGGGCGCAATCGTGCACAACGCGTCATCGCTAATCGTCGTCTCGCATTCTGCGTTGCTCATTTTCCGCAAAAAAGATTTCGCCGGAACGAAAATCGAAAAATAACGGCAGAGGATTTCCGCTTTGCTCCGGCGCGGGAACGCGCTAAAATCGCGCGTCGATTATGAGCCATCCAGATTTTATCCTCATCAAAAACGGACGCATCATCGATCCCGCGAACGGGCGGGACGAAATCGGAGACATTGCCGTCGCCGACGGCAAAATCGTTCCCGCGCTCACGCCGGAACAGGCGAAACAGGCGCGCGTCATCGACGCGATGGGCAAAGTCGTCGCGCCGGGATTTGTCGATCTGAACGCTCATCTTTACCAGCCGGGGAAAACCGCGCGCGAAACTTTCGCCTCGGGAACGGCGGCGGCAGCGGCGGGCGGATTCACGACCGTCGTTTGCACGCCCGACGATAAAATCTGCATCGACAACGCGGGAACGGTGCGGCTCATCAAGGAACTCATCGACGCGGACGCGTGCGTGAACGTGCTTCCCGCAGGCAACATCACGCTCGGCGGCAAAGGCGAATCGCTCGCTCCCGTCGGCGCGCTGAAAAAAGCGGGCTGCATCGCAATCACCGATTCCGTCGGCGGACTCGTGAACAACGAAATCATGCGTTGCGCGCTCGATTATTCCAAGATGTTCGACATCGCCGTTTTCGACCATTGTCAGGATTCGAGCATGACGGCGACGGGCGTCATGCACATGGGCGCGGAAGCCTTGCATCTCGGTTTGCGCGGCTTGCCGCGCGCGGCGGAAGACATCGTCGTTTCCAGCGATATTTTGCTCTGCGAAGCAACGCGTTCCCGCCTGCATCTTCAGCACATCAGCTCCGGGCGCTCGGTCGAACTCATTCGCGATGCAAAAAAACTCGGCACGAAAATCACCGCCGAAGTCTCTCCGCAACATCTTTTGCTCACCGACAAAGACGTCGGCGACTACGACACGAACAAAAAAATCAACCCGCCGTTGCGTGAAGAAAGCGACCGCCGCGCGCTCATCGCCGGGCTCAAGGACGGCACGATCGACGCAATCGCGAGCGACCATTCGCCGCGCACGCCGACGGAAAAAGACTGCGAATTCGACTACGCGCCTTTCGGCGTAATCGCGCTTGAAACCGCACTCGCAACCGCGCTCGAAGCCCTTTACCGCAGCGGAGAAATGACGCTCCCGCAAATCGTGGAAAAAATGACCTGCGCTCCCGCGAAAATCCTCGGAATCGACGCGGGAACGCTCTCCGTCGGCGCCGCGGCGGACATCGTCGTGTTCTCGCCCGATGAAGCGTGGACGCCGGACGCGAACGCGCTCCGCTCCAATTCCAAAAATTGCGCCGTGCTCGGACGCGAGCTTCACGGACGCGTTTCCGCTACGCTCTGCGG
>CAVEBA010000118.1:0-5716 GCA_963613695.1 Sphaerochaetaceae bacterium | reverse complement strand
GGCGGAAGCCCGGGGCAACGCTCAAAAAAATATCAAGCCTCGTAGAGGCGACCCTACGCCGGAGCAGATTCGACGCTCGCATAAGGTCGCCCTTACAGGGCTTATTCGTCTTTTAGATTCTACCCCAGACTTCCGTCTGGGGTTTCTAAAAGGGACGCGTCTTCGACGCTTTTACATACTTCATTTTTTGCCGTAGGCAAAAACAGATTTCACCAGTAGACCAGTTCTCCAGTCAACCAGCCCCCAATTTTGCCTACGGCAAAATGAAAATTGCGTTCCCGAAACGGCGAGGATATTTTCGCGCTTTCATTTTTAGGTCAAAAATCATGTCGATCAAACTTTACGATACGCTGTCCCGTTCAACGCGCACGCTCGCGCCGAGCTCGCCCGAAAAGGAATTCGGCATGTATTGTTGCGGGCCGACGGTTTACGGTCCCGCGCACATCGGAAACTTCCGCACGTTTTTGTTGCAGGATGTTCTGCGGCGCACGCTCGAAACCGACGGGATTCGCGTCCGCCACGTCCGCAACATCACCGATGTGGATGACAAGACGATTCGCCGCTCGCAGGAGGAAGGCAAAACGCTTGCCGATTTTACCGCTGCGTGGACGAAAAAATTTCACGATGACTGCGCCGCGCTCAACATGCTCCCGCCGCAAGTCGAGCCGAGCGCCGTTGCGCACATTCCGCTCCAAATCGCGATGATTGAAAAGCTCGTCGCTCGCGGGAACGCTTACGTTGCGCCCGACGGCAGTGTTTATTTCAAAGTTTCGAGCGATCCCGAATACGGCAAGCTCGCGCACCTCGACCGCGATGCGCTTCGCACGCAGGAAACGAATTCCGCGGGAACGGCGAATCTCGCCGATGAATACGCGCGCGACGATGTTGCCGACTTCGCGTTGTGGAAAGCGCGCAAGCCCGAAGACGGTCCGAATTTTTGGCAAAGCCCGTGGGGCGAGGGGCGTCCCGGCTGGCATATCGAGTGCTCCGCGATGAGCACGCATTATCTCGGCGAAACGTTTGACCTGCACGGCGGAGGCGTCGATCTCTGCTTCCCGCATCACGAAAACGAAATCGCACAGGCGGAATGCTCGTGCGGGCACCACGGCACGTTCGCGCGGCATTGGTTTCACTCCGCGCATCTGATGGTGGACGGCGCGAAAATGTCGAAATCTCTCGGCAATCTCTACACGCTCGCCGACCTCGAAAGCAAAGGATTTTCGCCTACAGCAGTGCGCTACGCGCTCATTTCCGGACATTATCGTTCGCAGCTCAACTTCACGCTGAAATCGCTTGAAGACGCGACCGCGGCGCTTGAAAAAATCGAAAAAGGCGCGCGACGCCTGTTGGAAAAATCCGGAATCACGCCGGAAGAATTTTCGCAGGACATCGCCGTTCACGAAAAAAACACGGCGTGGGGCGCGTTTGAACCCGCATGGCTCGCGCTTTGCGACGATTTGAACATTCCCGGTGCGCTCGGAAAAATCTTTTCCGCGCTCGGCGAGCTCAACCGCACGGAACTCTCGCGCGCGGACGCGGGAACGCAAATTTGCGGGCTCGCAAAAATTCTTTTCGCGCTCGGACTGAAACTTTTTTCCGAAAAAAAATCCGCGACCGACGTTCCCGCAGAAGTCTCCGCGCTCGGCGAAAAACGCTGGGCGGCGAAACTCGCGAAAAACTGGGCGGAAGCGGATCGGTTGCGCGATGAGCTCGCCGCGCTCGGCTGGAAATCGCTCGACCGCAAGGACGGCTACGAACTCGCGCGAATCTGAAAACGATTTTTCTCAAAAAACGGAAAAATCGTTTTCGTGAACGAGCCAATTTTCCGCTTTGCGGATAAGGTGCTCGACGTCCGGCACGGGAACGTCGAGCGTTTCGAGCGGCGAACGCAACACGGCGGACGCGCACAATTTTTCGTCGTAGCGCAGGCTCTCGAACCAATCCTCGCGCACGGGAAGCCCGCATTCCCGCGCGAACATCCACAGCGCTTTGAAATACGTTGCGTCGCGGCGTTTTTTTTCGGAAAACGCGGCGATTGCGTTGCGGCAAACCGAAAAAACGGCGGCGCGCGCGTCCGGCGGGAACGCGTTGCGCGCGAGCAACGTCGCAAAACGGCTTGCGTAGACGAGGCTTTCGTAGTTTCCGGAAATTCCCGTGTGGCGCGCGACGAGCGTGTATTCCTTGGCGAAGCGCGGCCCCTCCGTTCCCGCTTTCGCGCGTTCGAGCGAAATTTCCGCTTCGTCGAAAAGATCGGGCACGACCGTTCCCGTCTTTTTCGTCGATTGCCGAATGAGACACGCGGCGGCGCCCTCCTCGACGGAAAGCGTCGTAATCAGCCAAAATTTTTCGCCGTGCACGGCGCGTCCGAGAATGAACGCTCTCATCGCGTTGCGTCCCCGTTTTCCGAAAAATTTTCCGCCGGACGCCACGACACGAGCTCCGCCTGCTGGTATTTGCGTCCGTTGTAATTATTCCACGAAAGGCGCACCGCCAAATCAACGCGCGCTCCCGCCGCGGGAACGCCCTCCGGAAGATGCCACGCGACGACGCCGAGCCGCGAAAGATTCGGCAACAGCATTTGAAAACGAAAATTGTCGCCGCCGAAAACGATGATTTCGCTCGGCATGACCAAATCGCGCAAACCGAAAACGGGCTCGGGATTGCCCTCGCCGAACGGCGCGAGTTGGAAAATCTGATCAAAAAGCTCCGCCGTGATTTCCTCGGGTTTCAGCCACGCGGCGATGTCCAACGCGCGTTTGTCCGCGGTGTTTTCCGTTCCCGCAGACGCGAGCGCACGCCCGACGGCGGCGTCAAAAAATTCGCGAAACTCGGAAACTTTTTCCGCGTCGACGGAAATGCCCACCGCCATCGGGTGTCCGCCCCAAGATTCAAGATTGTCGCCGTAGGGACGAAGCACGTCGATGAGATTCACGCCGGGAACGCCGCGCCCGGAACCTTTCGCGAGCCCGCCCTCGGTGCCGAGCACGATGCACGGGCGATCAAAATGCCGCGCGAGTTTTCCCGCGACGATGCCGACGACGCCCGGATGCCAATCGCCGCACGCGAGCAACGCATGGCGGCGCGGCGCTTCGGCGCTCACCTGCGCGAGCGCTTCCTCGAAAATTCCGCGCTCGATTTCCTGCCGGTCGCGATTCATGTCGGAAAGCTCTTTCGCCAGCTCGGCGCAGCGTTTTTCGTTTTCGCAAAGAAACATTTCGACGGGAAGCGAAGCGTCCGCGAGGCGTCCGCTGGCGTTAATTCTCGGGCAAATGCGATGCGAAACGTCCACGGGCGAAATGTCGGCGGTATCGGCGATCCCGCTTGCGGAAATGAGCGCGCGCAAGCCCTTGCTTCGCGTGTTTTTCATTTGCCGAAGCCCGAACCAAACCATCGTGCGGTTTTCGCCGACGAGCGGAGAAATATCCGTAATCGTTCCGAGCGCAACGAGATCGAGATACTCGCGCAAAATAATATCAAACGACCGCGCATCGCGGCGGGAACGCATGATTTTCAGCACGCCGTGAAGCACTTTGAACATCAGCCCGGCAGTGCACATCGGCGAATAATCCGGCGCCGAAGAAAACGAAGAATTCGGATTCACCAAAACGGCATCGGGACGCGCCGCCGTTTTGCTGCGATGATGATCGACGATGATGACTTCCACGCCGCGGGAACGCAGCTCGGCGACCTGCTCGGTCGCGTTTGTCCCGCAATCCAAAACAAAAAAAAGCGAAGGGCGTTCCCGCGCGAGCGCTCGCGCCACAATCGCCGAGCTCAAGCCGTAGCCTTCGTCCTTGCGCCGAGGCACGAAATAATGCGGACGCAATCCGAAATGCCGCAAAAAACTCACGAGCAACGTCACGGCGGTAACGCCGTCCACATCGTAATCGCCGACCACGGAAATGCGTTCCCGCGCATCAATCGCTTTCACGAGACGCGCCGCCGCCGTTTCCAGATTCGGAATCAAAAACGGATCCGTGACGTGAGAAATTTTCGGGAAAAGAAACCGCTCCGCCGACTCGGGATCGCGATAGCCCATTTTCACCAGAAGCGACGCGATCGGCGGCAACAGCTCAAGCCCGTCCCGCAATTCGAGTGCGGCTTGCGCGTCCGTTTCTGTGTGAACCCATTCCATTGTCGAAAGAGTTGCGCATACTACCACCCGAAAAGCAACGGACGCAAGCGCGGGAACGTGAAAAAAATGCTTGCACTTCGGTGCGCCAAAGTCGAAAATTGGAATTATTCCAACATTTGGCAAACAGCTAACGAAAGATAAAAATATGGCAAAATACGTATGCACGATCTGCGGTTATGTGCACGAAGGCGACCAGCCTCCGGCGCAGTGCCCGCAATGTAAAGCTCCGGCTTCCAAGTTTCAGGAAGTCGTCAAAACCGCCGGCAAAAAAACGTGGGCGGACGAACATCGCGTCGGCGTCGCACAAGGCGTTGACAAGGAAATCATCGACGGTCTCAACATGAACTTCATGGGCGAATGCACGGAAGTGGGCATGTATCTTGCGATGAGCCGACAGGCGGATCGCGAAGGCTTCCCGGAAGTTGCCGAAGCCTACAAGCGCATCGCGTTTGAAGAAGCCGAACACGCGGCGAAATTCGCCGAACTGCTCGGCGATGTCGTCAAACCCTGCACGAAAACGAACCTGCAAATGCGCGTGGACGCCGAACAGGGCGCCTGCGAAGGCAAGCTCGCTCTCGCCAAACGCGCGAAAGAACTTGGGCTCGACGCCATTCACGACACGGTTCACGAAATGTGCAAAGACGAAGCGCGCCACGGCGCGGCGTTCGAAGGTTTGCTGAACCGCTACTTCGGAAAATAATTTTCCGAATGCAAACCCGATTCTCGGGAACGCGTTCCGTTCCCGAGAATCCGCTCTCCGGCTTTACCCTTTCCCCTTTTCAATAATTAAATTCAATCCGATGAAAGAATCTTCAGACGTTGCACTCACGCTCTCCGAACACGGAATTCGCCCCTCCCGGCAACGGCGCGCGATTTACGAATTTATCGAACAAAACAAAAATCACCCGACCGCGGAAGATGTTTATCGCGTACTTCACAAAAAAATAAAAACGCTCTCGCGCACGACCGTATACAACACGCTGCGGCTTTTTTGCCAAAACGGGCTCGCGCAAATGGTGACGCTCGAAGAAATCGAGATGCGCTTCGATTCGACCACACAGCCGCACGGGCATTTCAAATGCTCCGCTTGCGGAAAAATTTTCGACTTTCCCTGCGAAGCGCCGTTCGAATCCGCGAAAAAAAATCTGCCCGACGGCTTCGTTCTCCGCGACGCGCAATTCTACGTTCACGGCGTTTGCAAAGACTGCGCGAAAAAGAGTTGAAGAGTTGAAAAGGTTGAGGAGTTGAGGAGTAGAGTGCGGATTTTTGCCGTAGGCAAAAATTCTTGGGGGCGGAGACGTCCACGTCTCCGCATCGAAATCCATTTTTCAGAAATTCCCGTCCGCGAAGCGGGCGAACCGGCGCTAACCGTGGGGCGAGCGCGGGAACGCGAAAAAAGTTGAGGAGTTGAAAAGTTGAGTCGGCGCTTTGCGCCTGTTGATTCCCGCTTCGCGGGAGAAAGACAGTGGACTGGATGACTGGTCAACTGGTGGACTTGTGAAGTGTGATTTTTGCCTGCGGCAAAAACAGTTGAGCGCCAACGGCGCGGTAAGCAATAGCGTAGGGCAACGCCCTACGAAT
>CAVEBA010000117.1:0-5731 GCA_963613695.1 Sphaerochaetaceae bacterium | reverse complement strand
AAAAAATCCGTGAAAATTCGTTAAATTCGTGGACAAAAAAACCTCCCGCGGAGCGAGGAAATCAACGCGTCAACTTTTTCAATCGCTGTAGAGCCACGTGGAGAGGTAGCGCGTTCCCGTGTCGGGAATGATTGCGACGATCGTCTTGCCTGCGTTTTCGGGTTTTGCGGCGAGCTCGAGCGCGGCGAAAACGGCGGCTCCCGCGGAAATTCCCGTGTGAATACCCTCTTCCTTGGCGAGGCGACGCGCGATTGTTCCCGCGTCTTCGTCGCGCACTGGAATCACGCCGTCCACGACTTTTGCATCGTAAATTGCGGGAACGAATCCGGCGCCGATGCCTTGAATTTTGTGCGGACCGGGCGCGCCGCCGGAAAGCACCGGAGATGTTGCCGGTTCCACCGCAAAAATTTTAACGGAGGGCTTGCGTTCTTTCAGCGCCTGTCCGATCCCGCTGACCGTGCCGCCCGTGCCCACGCCCGCGACGACGATGTCCACCGTGCCGTCCGTGTCGTTCCAAATTTCAACGCCGGTCGTCTTGCGATGCGCCTCGGAGTTGGCAAAATTTTCAAACTGTTGCGGAATGAACGCGCCCGGATTTTGTTCGCGAAGTTCCAACGCCTTTGCGATTGCGCCTTTCATGCCCTTTGCGCCGTCCGTGAGCACGAGTTCCGCGCCGAGACTCAGCAAAAATTTGCGGCGCTCGACGCTCATCGTTTCCGGCATCGTCAAAATAAGGCGATAACCTCTGACGGCGGCGACGAGCGCGAGCCCGATTCCCGTGTTCCCGCTGGTCGGCTCGATGATGAGCCCGCCTTTTTTCAGCGTTCCCGCAGCTTCCGCCGCTTCGACCATCGCGAGCGCGGCGCGGTCTTTCACCGAACCGGACGGATTGAAAAACTCCAGCTTCGCCAACACGGTCGCTTTCGTTTTGTTAAGCGTGTTCAACCGCACCAACGGCGTGTTGCCCACCAGTTCCAGAATGTTGTTTGCAATCTTCATGAATTTACCTCTTTAGTTATAAAAAATTCTCGAAAGTCCGGTCAGTCTATTCTTTTTTTTCAGAATGTCTATCAAAAAAGTAGTGATTCTTGAAAAAAATAAAACGCAAAAAAAAAAGCGCTCCCGCGGGAACGCTTTTTTTTCGGTCGCTCGAAATTTTACGCGAGCGCGGCTTTCGCCTTTTCGACGATCGCGTTGAACGCGGCGGCATCGCTGATGGCGAGCTCGCTGAGATTCTTGCGGTCGATGACGATCTGCGCTTTTTTCAGACCGGCGACGAGGCGGCTATACGTGATGCCGAGCGGACGGCACGCGGAGTTGATGCGCACGATCCAAAGCTGGCGGAATTCGCTTTTGCGATTGCGGCGATGGTCGTAGGCGTAGCGGTTGGCGCGATTGACGGCGTCCTCAGCGTGGCGGAAGCAACGGGATTTCAGCCCGAAAAAGCCTTTCGCCTGTTTCAGAACGCGTTTGCGACGCGCGCGGGTTGCGGGAGCATTTGTAACTCTTGACATGTTTTATTTTCTATTTGTTTGGGACCGCCGGGTCGTCAAAATTCACCCGGCAAGTCGGTTTATGTTGCGGTTCTACTGTTCCTCCGTGGAATTAAGCGAACGGCATGGCGGACTTGAACGTCGCTTCGAAACCTTCGTCCACGCGCTTATCGTTTCCGCGACGACGGCGAGCTTTGTTGCTCTTGGTGCGGAGGAGGTGGCGCGTGTTCGGAGAGCGGCGCATGAGTTTGCCCGTGCCGGTCTTCTTGAACCGTTTTGCTATGGATTTCTTAGTCTTCTGCATAAGAAAGGTCGCCATTAAATCTTTTCCGATTTCTGCTGTAAAGCGGAAAATTGAAAGAATATCCGCAAAAAAAGTTGAGAAGTCGAAAAAAAAGTTGAGGTGTCGAAAAGGTTGAGGAGTTTAGGAGTATCGTGCGGATTTTTGCCGTAGGCAAAAACAGATTTCACCAGTCCACCAGTTCTCCAGTCAACCAGTCACAAAAAAAGCGTTCCCGTGCGGGAACGCTTTTTTTCACTTTGTTGCTTTTTTGATTTCCTCGACGGGAATGCTGAGGAAGAAAAGCGTCTGCGAGTTGGGCACGCCCTCGTAGAGCACGCCGATGCGCGAGTTTTTCTCGTCCGTGAATGCGGTGGACGAGTAGCCGGCGCAGGCGCGTTCGTCGTAGAGCAGACCGGCGGTCCACGTTTTGCCGAAATCCTTGGAATATTTCAGCGTCATGTGGCTGCGTTTGCCGGCGTTCGGGTTGGAGAAAAACCATTCTTTGCCGTTTGAGAGCAAGGCTGCCTGACATCCGCCCGGCTGATTCAGATTACCTTTTGCGCCTCGTGCGAGATTTTCGTCGATGACCCAATCGGTTTTCGAATCGAGTTTTTTCAAAATGCTTCCCGTGCGTCCCCAGCCGCGATTTGTGCGCGTGTTGAGCGCGATCGAGCCGTTTTTCATTTCGACGCAGGTCGATTCCGAGCCGCCGAACGGCGAGCCTTTGGTGGAAGTCCACGTTTTACCGCCGTCCTTGGAGAAAACGAGCACGCCCTGACTTGCGCCCTCGCCCTCCGTCTTGGAGTTGTCCGCGTTGCGAATCCAAACCTGCGAGGGGAAGATGAGCACGCCGTCTTTCGTGCAAATGCCGGCGCCGGGGCCTTGGAAAAGCGCGCCCCATTTTGCGGTGTCGGGATCGCCGAGGCGTTTGATGTCTTTCGTGATGTTGATCGGCTTGCCCCAGCTTTTGCCGTCGTTTGAGGATTTTACCAAAATCATTTGCGAGCAGTCCTTGGGATCGACCGTTCCCGCGCGGCTTGTCCAAATCGGGTGTCCGCATTTTCCGGCGTTGAGCCCGGCGATCCAAAATTCGCCGGTTTTGTCGTTCACGAGAATTCCGGGATCGCCGACGCCGAGACCGTTCCCGAGCTCTTTGTGAGAAATTGCGACTTCCGGCGCGGTCCACGTTTTGCCGCCGTCCGTCGAGCGGCTCACGCCGACGTCGATATTTGCGGGAAGGTCGCCCGCGTGATTGTAGCGGACGTCGTAGGTCGCGATGAGCGTTCCCGTCTTCGGATTGCGCGCGATTGCGGGAATGCGGTAATTTTTCGAACCGAGGTCGCCCGCCTTTGCCACGCAGTAGCCGATGCGTTGCGATGCGGGAACGGCGTTCACGACAAACGGTTTGTTGTCGATGACGAGTTGCGAAGCCGTTGCCGCGATTTTCCCGGCGAGGTCCGCTTTTTTCTTCATGCGCACGCTGACCCAAAGCTCACTCGTCGTTCCCGCCGGAAGCGTTACTTTTGTTTTTCCTTTGACGGTTACGATGGGATTCGCCTTGGACGGGAGCGCGGAGCCGATTTTTGTTTTTCCCGCGGACATTTCGTTCCCGCCGAGAAAAACGTCCACGCCTTCGATTTCGTCGGGATTCGTCGTTTTTGAAAAATCGATTTTCAGGGAATTGAATTTTGCATCGCTGTTGCCGACGGCGACTTTGATTTGAAGAATCGGATTGTAATCCATGCGCACCATCACCGGCCACACGCCGGAGCGCAGGGAAATTCCGCTTTGCGAAACGGCGTCCGCCGCGAACGCGTCTGCGGAAAAAGCGGCGAGTGCGAGTGCCGCCGCCGAAAACGAAATTTTAGTGAAGGTGGGGATTAAGAGGAGTTTTTTTCTGAACATAACGGCGAGTATTTTAACCGTATTTCTTCGGCGCTGAGAAGAAAAAAACCTTTGTCGGAAATTCAATTTGCGGCTTTGCGGAAACGCGAGTAAAGTTTGCACCCGTTTCTCAAATGCCGGAAATCCGCATTCTTCCAGACAATGTCGCCAACCAAATCGCCGCGGGCGAAGTGGTGGAGCGCCCCATGTCCGTGATTAAGGAATTGCTCGAAAACGCCGTGGACGCAAAAGCAACGCGCATCACGATTGAGTTTCGCAACGGCGGAAAAAGTTTTATGTCGATTGAAGACAACGGCTGCGGGATGTCGCCCGATCAGGCGTTGCTCGCGCTCGAACGCCATGCGACGAGCAAAATTCGCGAGACTTCCGATCTCGACGAAATTCGCTCGTTCGGTTTTCGCGGGGAGGCGCTCCCGTCCATCGCGAGCGTTTCGCATTTTCGCTTGTGCACGCGCCCGCAGGAAGCGATGTCCGGCGCGGAAATTCTCGTCGAGGGCGGAAAATATCGGCATTGCCGCGAAGTCGGAATGCCGGCGGGAACGCGCATCGAAATTTCGCGGCTTTTTTTCAACGTTCCCGCGCGATTGAAATTTCTCAAATCCGAAAACACCGAAGCGGCGCACATCACGCGCTGTGTGCGGCTTTACGCGGTGGCGCATCCGGAGATTGCCTTTTCGCTCCGCGAAAATGATCGCGAGATTTTTCGCTCGCCCGCCGTGTCGGATTTGCGGGAACGCGTCGGCGCGATTTGGGGCGCGCAACTTGCGGCGGATTTGATTCCGCTCGTGCCGAACGAAGGCGTGGGCATGAAAATTTCCGGGCTCGTCGGCAAGCCCGGCGTGAGCCGCGCCGCGCGCACGGAAATGGTAACCGTCGTCAACGGGCGCCCGGTGGACAATCGCACGATGGCGTATTCGCTCGTCGAAAGTTTTCACGCGATGATTCCGCGGGGACGCTATCCGCTGGCGTTTCTTTTTCTCGAAATCGATCCGCACGCGGTGGACGTGAACGTGCATCCCGCGAAGCGCGAAGTGCGTTTTCGCAACGAATCCGCCGTGCGCAATCTGATTATTTCTGCGGTGCTGAACACGATCGGCGGGAACGGAATCGCGCAACCCGTTTCGACGTCGCCCGCGCCTGCGAATGCGCGCCCGAGCGCGTTCCCGCCACGTCCCGTCGCAAATGCGCAATCCGCCGTCGTCGAAAAAATTTCCGCTCCCGCGCGGGAACGCTTCGAAGACGCGACGCCCGTGCGCAACGTTCCCGCAGCTCCCGCGCCGAAATCCGCGCCGCGTTTTTCCCCGACGGAAAAAATTTCCGCCGTTCCCGCCCCCGCCGCCGAAGCCGAAACTCCGATGCCGAGCGTTCCCGCGCGCGGACTTGCTTCCGGCGCGGCGTGGACGACGTGGCGCTTTGTCGGGAAATTGGATTTCGACGGAATTTTGCTTTTTCAGGCGGAAAAAAATTTAGTCGTTTTCAGCGCGCGCCTTGCGCTTCGCCGCATCTGGTATGAACGCACGCTCGAACGTTTCCGCAAATCCGAGCGGCGCTCCCAGCCGTTGCTCATTCCCGAGCCGATCGAGTTTGAACCCGTGCTCGCCGACGCGCTCCAACACAACATGGCAACGCTCGAAGAAGCCGGTTTTCGCATCGAGGAATTCGGACGCAACTTTTTCCGCATCACCGAAGTGCCCGACTGGCTCTCGCCCGAAACCGACGTCAAAATGTTCGTGCGCGACCTCACCGATCGCATCGCGCGGCTTCCCGCCGAATTTTCGCGCGGGAACGTCGCCCACGAAACACTCGCGCACATCGCCGCAACACAGGCGGAACAATGTCGCGGCGAGCTCGACGATCCCGCCGCAATTCGCCGCATGCTCACCGCACTTTTCGCGACGAGTCAACCGAACGTCGCGCCGAACGGACAAAAAATCTTTTTCGAAATTTCCCGCGCCGAATTTTCTCGGCGGTTTTGATTTTTGCCGAAGGCAAAAGGAGTTGAGGAGTTGAAAAGGTTGAGGAGTTGAGGAGTAGCGTGCGGATTTTCCGT
>CAVEBA010000116.1:0-5792 GCA_963613695.1 Sphaerochaetaceae bacterium | reverse complement strand
TAGGTAACACTTTAGAGTCAGACATGGGTAACACTTTCAAGGTTACAGAGAGGTTTGGGGGTTCCTATGTCTGGCTGAACCGAAAAAGTTATCAGCTATCAGTTATCAACTATCCATTAGTCCCAAGCGGATCGCGCCCGAGCGCCCTATCCCGCTTTCGGTTCAGAGCGTCGGCGACGACCTGTGCGATTTCCGAGGCGATCCAGTAATACACTTCCCGCGCTTCGCGTCGGGCGATTACCGTTCCCGCGCGCTTCATTTTGTTCAAATGCAGGGAAACGACCGCTTGCGGCGCCTTGATGCGACGCACGATTTCGCCGACCTTGGATTCGCCGTTTTCCCGCAAGAAATCAAGGATTCGCAGGCGCAACGGGTGCCCCAAAGTTTTCAATTGTTCGGCGGCTTCCTCCAAAAGTTCGTCGAATACGAATTGTTCGTTTTCCGTCTTTTTCATTGTTCGTCCTTTAATTATAAAAATATATCAATAACTGAATATCAAGCCTTGTTTTCTTTTTGCGCCGCCCGCCGTTCCCGTAAAATAAAGGCTTCAAAAATTTTTGTTGATTTGCGAAACGCGAAACACAAATTTTCGGGCTCGTTTTCGTCGTTCCCGCAGAACAACGGGAACGCCGCAACAACATTTCACAAACAAATAAAGAAAGACAACAAGCCATGATCCTCACAGTCATCAAACGCGACGGCCGCAAGGTCGGATTTCACACGGACAAAATTATCGCCGCCATTCAAAAGGCGATGTTCCAAACGGAGCTGGGCGAAGACATCGCGCTCGCGACGCAGATTGCGCAGCGCATCGCCTACCACGGGGACGAATCGATGTCCGTCGAAGCGATTCAGGATCTCGTCGAAAACGAGCTGATGAAGTCCGAGCGCAAGGACGTTGCCCGCAAATACATCGCCTACCGCGAACAGCGCAATGTGGCGCGCAAGGCGAAAACGCGCGACATTTTCCTCGAAATCATCGAAGCGAAAGCGAACGACGTCACGCGCGAGAACGCGAACATGAACGCGGATACGCCGGCGGGAATGATGATGAAATTTGCCAGCGAAACGACGAAGCCGTTCGTGGACGATTATCTGCTCTCGCCCGAAGTCAAAGACGCCGTGCGCAAAGGCTACATTCACATTCACGACAAAGACTACTATCCGACGAAGTCGTTGACCTGCGTGCAGCACCCGTTGGACAAAATTTTGAGCGGCGGCATGGTTGCCGGGCACGGCGAATCCCGCCCTGCGAAACGCATCGAGACAGCGAGCATTCTCGCTTGTATTTCGATGGAAACCGCGCAAAACGAAATGCACGGCGGGCAAGCGATTCCGGCGTTTGACTTTTATCTCGCGCCGTTCGTGCGCCGGAGCTACATCGAAGAAGTGAAGCAGTTGGAATTGCTCGAAGGCAAAGATCTCTCGAACCTCTGCAACGCGGAAATCAAAGATTATCTCGCCCGCCCGCTGACCGGACTTGAAGGCGACGAGCGGCTCGTGCAGCACGCCGTCAACCGCACGGTCGAGCGCGTGCATCAGGCGATGGAAGCGTTTGTGCACAACATGAACACGATCCATTCCCGCGGCGGGAACCAAGTCGTTTTCAGCTCGATCAACTACGGCACGGACACGTCGGCGGAAGGTCGCTGCATCATTCGCGAAATTCTGCTCACGACGGATCGCGGCGTCGGGAACGGCGCAACCGCGATTTTCCCGATTCAAATTTGGAAGAAAAAACGCGGCGTGAGCTACTTGCCCACCGACCGCAACTACGATCTTTACATGCTCGCGTGCAAAGTTTCCGCGCACCGCTTTTTCCCGAATTTCATCAACCTCGACGCCACGTTCAATCATCACGAAAAATGGCGCGCCGACGATCCGCAACGCTATCTCTACGAGACGGCGACGATGGGTTGCCGCACGCGCGTTTTCGAAAATCGCTTCGGCGAAAAAACTTCCATCGGGCGCGGGAACCTTTCGTTCACGACGATTAACCTCGTGCGTCTCGCGCTCGAATGCCGCGACATCACAGACAAGGAAAAACGCATCACGAACTTTTTCGAAAAACTGAACTCCGTGCTCGACATCACGGCGAAGCAGTTGCACGAACGTTTCGAATTCCAGAAAACGGCGGTCGCGAAACAGTTCCCGCTGCTGATGTCCGCGCTCTGGGTCGGCGCGAACGCGCTCTCGCCGAACGATTCGATCGAATCCGTGATTAATCAAGGCACGCTCGGGATCGGCTTCATCGGGCTGGCGGAATGCCTCGTCGCACTCGTCGGCAAGCATCACGGCGAAGATCAAGGCGCGCAGGATCTCGGCTTGCGCATCATCACGCACATGCGCGATCGCGCGAACGGCTACTCGGATTTTTACAAACACAATTACTCCGTGCTCGCCACGCCGGCGGAAGGACTTTCCGGACGCTTTACGCGCATCGACCAAAAAACTTTCGGAAAAATTCCCGGCATTACGGATCGCGAATATTACACGAACTCCAACCACGTTCCCGTGTATTACAAATGCTCCGCAACGCACAAGGCGAAGATTGAAGCGCCCTACCACGACCTCACGCGCGGCGGGCACATCTTCTACGTCGAAATCGACGGCGACGCCACCAAGAATCCGGAATCCATTTCCTCCATCGTCGATTTGATGGACAAATACAATATCGGCTACGCGTCCGTGAATCACACGCGCAACCGTTGCATGGATTGCGGCGACGAAAACGTCGAGGAAAACTACACGCAGTGCAAAATTTGCGGGAGCAAAAACATCGACACGATTCAGCGCATCACCGGCTATCTCGTCGGCACGACATCGCGTTGGAATTCCGCCAAGCTCGCCGAGCTGCGGGATCGCGTAGTCCACGAATAAATGAAAAGCTTAAAGGTTAGTGCTTAAAGCTTAAAGAAAGCCTATAAGCTTTAAGCATTAACCTTTAAGCTTTTTTCAGTTTTTTCGATGAAAATCAACATACTTCGCATTGTTTCCGACACCATCGTCGACGGTCCCGGTCTGCGTTCGAGCATTTACTGCGCCGGTTGCGCGCACCATTGCGAGGGGTGCCACAATCCGCAGAGCTGGAACTTTGACGCGGGAACGCCGATGACGCCGCGCGAGGTGCTCGATGCCGTGCTCGCCGAGTCGCCGGACTCGAACATCACGTTCACGGGCGGCGATCCGTTTTATCAGTCGGAAGCGTTTGCCGAGCTCGCAGACCTCATCAAGGCGGAAAATCCGCGCAAGACGATTTGGTGCTACACAGGTTTTTCTTTTGAAGAAATTCTCGCCGATGAAAAATTGCGCGTTTTGCTCGAAAAAGTGGACGTGCTCGTGGACGGTCCGTTCACGCTTGCGTTGCGCGACGTGAAAAATCTGCGTTTCCGCGGCTCGTCAAATCAGCGAATTATCGACGTTCCCGCCTCGCTCGCCGCGGGAACGGTCATCGAGTGGACGCCGAAGCTCTGAACCGCTTTCGGCTTGCATCGGACGTCGCGTTCCCGTTTTCTGAACGCGATGTCTCCGATTTCCTCCCTACCCCGCTTTTCGTTTTACCTCGTCGCCGTTTCGATTTACCTTTGCGGCGCAGTTTTTTCCATGAGCAAACCTATTTCACCCGAACGCCGAATCGAAGATCTCCGCAAGGAAATTGCCGAGCACGACGAACGTTATTATCGCCATGCGGCGCCCGTCATTTCGGATTTTGAATACGACTTGCTGAAATCCGAGCTGCGCGCGCTCGAGTCCGCGCACCCCGAATTTGCGCGCACCGATTCGCCCACAAACATCGTCGGCGACGACCGTTCCCGCGGCTTCGAAAAACGCTCGCATCGCGTGCCGATGCAAAGCCTCGACAACACGTATTCCGAGGGCGAATTTCTCGAGTTTTGCGCGCGCATCGCTAAGGACGTTCCCGAGGAAAAAATGCGCTTTCTCGTCGAACCCAAAATCGACGGCGTTTCCGTTTCCTACACTTACGAAAACGGAAAATTCGTGCGCGCCGTCACGCGCGGGAACGGCACGGAGGGCGACGATATTTCGCGCCACGTGGCAAACATCGCCGGCGTTCCCGCAGAGCTTCGTCCCGCGCCCGGAAAAACGCTTCCGCAAATCGTCGAAATTCGCGGCGAAATTTACATGCGAACGGCGGAATTTCTGCGCATCAACGCCGCACGCGAAGCCGCCGGGCTCGAGCCGTTCGCAAACCCGCGCAACCTCACCGCGGGAACGATAAAATCCCAAGATCCCGAAGAATCCGTGCGCCGGCGGCTCGACACTTTCGTCTACGGCATCGGCGCGTGCGAGCCGGCTGGCACTTTCGGCTCGCTCTCCGAATTGCGCGCCACGCTTCGCGAATGGGGATTCCCGCTCACAGACTACTGCGAAAAAGTTGTCGGCGGGAACGCTGCCGCAGAAAAAATTCGCGAGCTCGGCGACCTGCGAAAAAATTTTGATTTCCCGACGGACGGCGCCGTCGTCAAGCTCGACGAATTCGCGCTTCAACAAAAACTCGGCGAAAAATCCAACGCACCGCGTTGGGCAATCGCGTTCAAATACGCACCCGAACAGGCGGAAACGACATTGCTCGCCGTCACGCTTCAAATCGGGCGCACGGGGAAAATTACGCCCGTGGCGGAGCTCGCGCCCGTCGAGCTCGCGGGAACGACCGTTTCCCGCGCGACCTTGCACAACGAAGACGAAATCGCGCGCAAGGATCTTCGCGTCGGCGATCGCGTCATCGTCGAAAAAGCCGGCGAAATCATTCCGCAAGTCGTGCGTTTCGTTCCCGAAAAACGCCGTCCCGATGCCGAAGTTTTTTCCTTTGAAAACGCGCTGAAAAAACAAGGCATTGAAGCGGAACGCCCCTTGCGGCTCATCGATCCCGCCAAGCCGGAAAAAGGCTCGGAGCGCGCCGTCGCGTGGTTTGTGAAAGAAAAAGACACGCCGGAACTGCGCCGCCGCCGTCTCATCTATTTCGCGGGAAAAACCTGCATGGACATTCCGAATCTCGGCGAAGCCGTCGCCGCCCAGCTCGTCGATCGCGGGCTTGTGCGCACGCCGGCGGATCTTTACGCGCTCACGTTCGAACAGTTGCTCACGCTCGAAAAATTTAAGGAAAAATCGGCGAGCAATTTGCTCGAAGGCATCGCGGCTTCGCGTTCCCGCGAGCTCTGGCGGCTCATCAACGGGCTCGGAATTCCCAACGTCGGCGAAGCTACCGCCAAGGATCTTGCAAAAAAATTCCGCACGCTCGCCGCGCTCGAAACCGCTTCCGTAGAGGAACTCGCCACCGTTGACGGCATCGGAGAAATCGTCGCCGCAAGCGTCGCAGAATTTTTTCTCAATCCCGAAAACCGCGCGTTTTGCGATGCGCTCGTCGCCACCGGACTCAATACCGAAGCCGTTCCCGCGGGAACGCCGGACGCCGCGCCCGCTCAGATTTTCGAGGGAAAAATTTTCGTGCTCACGGGAACGCTTCCAACGCTGAAACGCGACGAAGCGAAAGACCTCATCGAGGCGCGCGGCGGGAAAGTTTCCGGCTCCGTAAGCAAAAAAACTTCCTGCGTGCTCGCCGGCGAAGAAGCCGGCTCAAAGCTCGAAAAAGCACGGGAACTCGGAATCGAAATCATCGACGAAGCCGAATTCCGCCGAAGATTGGAGAATGTGGAATTTTGATTTTTTACTGGAAGTAATAGAAGTTTTTTAAGGCTGACTGAACCCCGCAAAAAAGTTATCAGCTATCAGTTATCAACTATCAGTTAAACCGTCCGCGAAGCGGGCGTGAA
>CAVEBA010000115.1:5109-5802 GCA_963613695.1 Sphaerochaetaceae bacterium | reverse complement strand
TTTTAGGAGCGTGGTCAAATCTGCGGCATAGGAGTCTTTGTCATATTTGTGCTTCAGCAGTTCCTCTTGGAGTGCTTTGATTGCGAAATCGTCGGTGTTTACATTGCGCGCCGTGTCGATTTTCGAGATTCGTCGTTGCTCTTCCTTTTCTTCATTTCGAAGAGTTTCCGATGTTTCGCGCTCCGTGTAGGAGGTGAAAAATCTGTCACCGATAGCAAAGATGCCGACAAGGAAAAGCGCGACGATTCCCGTGCATATCGCGCCGATTGACCAGATGTAACGCATGTCAGAAAAGAAAGTCTGTGAAAATTATTTGAGTTTGTCGTAGCGGAAAGTAACTTCGATTTTTTCGACGAATCCGTAGCAGCGGTAGAACTTTCCTTCTTTTTTCACGAGCACGTTTTCTCCGCTCGGGAGAACGTAATGGCTGCAGGCTCGCAGGGCACTTTTGGGCCAGCAGGGTTCCCAGTTCCCGCTCGTCCATGTCGAAGGAATCTCCTTAACGATGAAAAATTCCGCATCTTTGAGCAGGGGAACTTTGCTGTTCGGGAAGAACATTTTTCGTTCGGTTTCTTCGTTGGCGAGCGGGAGAACGTCCGTTGAATAGGAAATAATCAGCGTGCCGATCGGTTTTTTCTCTTTGTTCGTCAACGTCATGGAGCCGCCGTATTCATTGATGAAACTCCCGAGCGG
>CAVEBA010000115.1:0-5099 GCA_963613695.1 Sphaerochaetaceae bacterium | reverse complement strand
TAAAAATTTCGTGTTTCGTATTGGATTTGAGATTTCACCCACTGGTAGCGGCGCACACGAAGCGCCTGCGGGGTCGCTTTCGCTTCCGCGCGGGCTTGGCGGAAGAATGTTGCTTTTATCTTGAAAGATTTTGTGTTTCCCGGAGTTAAAATGAACTTTTGAGCGCTCAGCTTCTTTGCAAGTTTTTTGATGGCTTCTTCGTTGACGACATCTTGCGGCTCCACAGTTTCGGTTTGCGTTTCTACGCCATTTTTTGTTTCGACGTTGTATCGGATTTTTACGGCGGCTTCCGTATCGAGAATGCCAAACGGCGTGACCTTAATCTCCGCATGCGCGGATACGAGAAAAAGGGCAAAAATAAGCGACAGAGAAACGAGTTTGTGCTTCGATGTTAGGGGTATCATGCACACCATTTTGTGTCCGGCACTTTGCGAGTCAACCTTGAAGTTTTCGAGGTGTTCATCGGCGTTTTTTCGCGTTCCCGCGTGCGGGAATTTTCGAGTTGCGGGATTTCTTTTTTGACGGGGCGCGGAAACGGGGGCATGATGTCGGAAATTTTTTTCCCGGAGCCAAAATGAAAATCAGTATCGGAAGTGATCATGCGGGTTTTGAGCTGAAAGAGACGCTCGCCGAATATCTCCGTTCCCGCGGGGCGGAAGTCGTTGACTGCGGCACGCACTCGAAGGATTCGGTGGATTACCCGGATTTTGCGCAGGCGGTGGCGCGCGATGTCGCGGCGGGAACGTCGGATTTCGGCGTGCTCGTGTGTTGGACGGGCGTGGGCATCTCGATTGCGGCGAACAAGGTCGCGGGCGTGCGCGCGGTGAACTGCTTCAACGCGGACATGGCGGAGCTTTCCCGCCGGCACAACAACGCGAACGTGATTTGTTTCGGGCAAAAATTCATCGCGCCCAAGGACGCGGAAAACTGGACCGACATTTTTCTGAAAACGCCGTTTGACGGCGGGCGCCACGCGCGGCGCGTCGGAAAAATGGAACCGGGCAGCGCTTGCCGCTGAGCGACGGGAACGGCGCGCGTTCCCGCGAAAATTTTTTCAACAAAAACGAAAACCAAGAAAAGACAATGGCTATCAATCCCACTCCTCTTTCGCAGCTTGATCCGGAGGTTGCCTCCTGCATCGAGGGCGAACTCAAGCGCCAACAGACGCACATCGAGCTGATTGCGTCGGAAAACTTCACGCTTCCCGCGGTCATGCAGGCGCAGGGCAGCGTGTTGACGAATAAATACGCGGAAGGCTACCCGGGAAAACGCTGGTACGGCGGTTGCGAATGGGTGGACAAGGTCGAACAGCTCGCGATCGATCGCGCGAAAAAACTTTTCGGCGCGGAGCACGCGAACGTGCAACCGCATTCGGGTTCGCAGGCGAATATGGCGGTTTATTTCGCGGCGATTCAGCCCGGCGACAAAATTTTGACGATGAATCTCGCGCACGGCGGACACCTTACGCACGGCGCTCCCGTGAATTTTTCCGGGAAGCTCTACAACGTCGTTCACTACGGCGTCGGCGAGGACGGCTACATCAATTACGACGAAATCGCGGAACAGGCGGAACGCGAAAAACCGAAGCTGATCACGGTCGGGGCATCTGCTTACGCGCGCATCATCGATTTTAAGCGCATGGCGGACATCGCGCACGCGAACGGCGCGCTGTTGCTCGCGGATATTGCGCACATTGCGGGGCTTGTCGCGGGCGGCGCGCATCCGTCGCCGGTCGGCTTGGCGGATTTTGTTACGACGACGACGCACAAGACTTTGCGCGGACCTCGCGGCGGGTTGATTCTTTGCGGCGAAAAATGGGCAAAGGCGATTGACTCCGCGGTGTTCCCGGGAGCGCAGGGCGGACCGCTCGAGCACGTGCTCGCGGCAAAGGCGGTTTGCTTCGGCGAAGCGCTCAAGCCCGAGTTCAAAGACTACGCGAAACAGATTGTTTCAAATTCGAAAGCGCTTGCGGCGGATTTGCTCGGTGCGGGCTTCAAGCTCGTTTCCGGCGGCACGGACAATCACCTTTGCCTCGTCGATTTGCGCGGAAGCCACCCGAACGTTACGGGCAAGGACGCGCAACTCGCGCTCGATGCCGCAAACATCACGACGAATAAAAACACCGTTCCCGGCGAAACGCGTTCGCCGTTTCAGGCGAGCGGGATTCGTCTCGGCACGGCGGCTTGCACGTCGCGCGGCATGAAAGAACCGGAAATGAAACTCATCGCAAAAGCGATTACGACCGTGATCGACAACATCGGCGACGAGGGAAAAATCGCAGAAGCTCGCGAAATCGCGCGCACGCTCTGCCGCAATTTCCCGTTGCCGTATTGAGTGCGCCGCACACGGCGAAAAAAGCGTTCCCGTTCGCGCGGGAACGCTTTTTTTCGGCTTGCGGGAACGCCGGAACTTTCGAGAATTGGAGGCCCTTGTTTTTTACCGATAATTATTGAAAAAAAATTTATGAAAAAAGCTATATTCGCCGCCGTTTTCGGCGCTCTCGCCGTGCAATGTTTTGCCGTGCAGCCGAACCTTGAGGGTTTTTACTACGGAGACGCCGCCGCGCCGACCGGGAACGAGTGGGATCCCGCGCGCGATGCCGACTGCGTGCGCAATCTCGCGCTGAACAAGGAACAGCCGCGCGCCACGTTTTATCCGTTCGATTCCGCAGAAAATGCACTGAAAATTTTCCCCGCCGCAGATTCAAAATTTTGGAAATCGTTGGACGGGAACTGGAAATTCCGCTGGGCGAAAACGCCGGACGCGCGCCCGGTCGGATTTTTCGCGCCGGATTTCGACGTTTCCGCGTGGGACGAAATTCCTGTGCCGTCAAACTGGAACGTCGTCGGGATTTCCCGCAAGGGCAACGGGCACCACAAATACGGCTTGCCGATTTACGTGAATCAGCCCGTGATTTTCGAACACGAAGTCAAGGTCGGCGACTGGAAAAAAGGCGTGATGCGCGAGCCGCGCGACAAGCGTCGCACGACTTACGAATACCGCAACGAAGTCGGTTCCTATCGCCGCGATTTCGTCGTTCCCGCGGATTGGAACGGCAAGGAAATATTTCTTAATTTCGACGGCGTCGATTCGTTCTTTTATCTTTGGGTGAACGGAAAATACATCGGTTTTTCGAAAAATTCCCGCGATCCCGCGTGCTTCGACATTACGCGATTTGTCGCTCCCGGCGAAAAAGCGACGATCGCCGTCGAAGTCTATCGCAACAGCGACGGCTCGTTTCTCGAAGCGCAGGACATGTTCCGCTTGCCGGGAATTTTCCGCACGGTTTCGATGTATGCGACGCCGAAAATTTTCATGCGCGACATCTTCGTCAAGGCGAGCGCGGACGGCGTGATGAAAATTGAAACCGAGCTTGCGAATCGCTCCGGGAACGCGGAACGGATTTCGCCGAACGCGAAACTGCGTTTTTCGCTTTACGAAAACGCGCTTTACGGGGACGTTCCCGCAGGCGCGTGCCCCGTGGCGACGACGGAAATTTCAGCAAGCGTTCCCGCCGCGGGAACGAGCGCCGATGCGGGAACGGCGACGATTACGCTCCCGGGCGCGAAGCTCTGGTCGGCGGAAGAACCGAACTGCTACACGCTCGTCGCGGAGCTTCTCGACGCGCAGGGAACCGTCACGGAAACGACGGCGATTCAAACCGGATTTCGCACGGCGGAAATCAAAAACGCCGTCGACGATTTCGGCAAAAACGGACGTTGGTATTTCGTGAACGGGAAAACCGTGAAGCTCAAAGGCGTGAATCGCCACGAGTCGCACCCCGAGCGCGGGCACGCAATCACGCGCGCCGACATGGCGGAGGAAGTGAAACTCATGAAGCGCGCAAACATCAATCACGTGCGCAATTCGCACTATCCGGATGATCCGTTCTGGTATTTTCTCTGCAATCGCTACGGGCTTTATCTCGAAGACGAAGCGAACATCGAGTCGCATGAATACTACTACGGCGATGCTTCGCTCTCGCATCCGACGGAGTGGAAAGCGGCGCACGTTGCCCGCGTTTCGGAAATGGTGCAACGCAACAAAAATCAGCCCTCGGTCGTCATTTGGTCGCTCGGGAACGAGGCGGGACCGGGCGAAAATTTCGTGCACGCTTACAACGCGCTGAAAGCAATCGACGTTTCTCGCCCCGTGCAATACGAGCGCAACAACGCAATCGTGGACATGGGCTCAAATCAGTATCCGCCGGTCGGCTGGGTCGTCGGCACCGCGCGCGGAGATTCCGGGCGCAAATATCCGTTTCACATTTCCGAATACGCGCACTCGATGGGCAACGCGATGGGAAATCTCAAAGATTATTGGGATGCGATCGAGTCCTCCAACTACATCATGGGCGGCGCGATTTGGGACTGGGTCGATCAGGCGATTTACAATTGGGACGGCGCAACGGGAAAACGTTTCCTCGCTTACGGCGGGCAGTTCGGCGAGTTCCCGAACGACGGTCAGTTCGTGATGAACGGTCTGATTTTCGCGGATCGCGTGCCCAAGCCGCAGTATTTCGAAGTCAAAAAAGTTTATCAAAATGTCGGCGTGAAAACGGTCGGCGATCCCGCCGCGGGAACGCTCGAGATTTTTAATAAAAATTACTTCACGGATTTGTCCGGCTACGATGTCGCGTGGACGCTTACCGAGGACGGCAACGTTGTCGCACAGGGCGCGCTCGAGCTCGGCGACGTTCCCGCGCGCACGTCCAAGACGATAACGCTGCCGCTCGCGGGAACGCATTTCCGCTCGGACGCCGAGTATTTCGCGACGATTCAGTTTAAGCTGAAACGCGATGAATTCTGGGCGCAAAACGGCTACGTTCAGATGGACGAGCAGGTGCTGATTCGCCCGGCGGGAAAACGCCCGTCGCTCCTCGATGCATCTAAACGATAATTACACGAATTTTCGAAAAGGAAAAAAATCTATGACGAAGAAAAATTTGATGTTTTACGTTCCCGCGCTGTTCGCCGTTGTCGCCGCGGCTCCGTTCTCGGGCTGTTTTGCGGCGAACGCCGCCGACGGGAACGACGAATGCGCCGCCGCCGCGCCCGCGCCCGTTTCCGCAGAAGAAAAAAACGCGTGCGCCGAGCCGC
>CAVEBA010000114.1:2923-5836 GCA_963613695.1 Sphaerochaetaceae bacterium | reverse complement strand
CGGGAATCTCGTCACGGGCGTTCCCGTGAACGCCGCGGGCGAAATTGACGCGGGAACGCTCGGTCTGCTCAATCTGCTCGAACCGATCCCGCTGCTTTCCGGCGTGCTCGCGGTCGCGCTTTTCGCGTTGCACGGCGCGCTGTTTTTGCGAATGAAAACGGGCGATGTCGTGCGCTTCAAAATCGATTTGCTTCTGCCCGGGCTTTTCGCGTTCGCGGCGATTTTTCACATCGCGCTCACCGCGTTCGTAATTTTCGGCGAAACATGCCCGGGCGCAGTAAATTACAAAAGCATTTCCGCGCTCGGCATCGTTCCCGTGCTCGCGATGTTCGCCATGGTTGCAACGGGATTTTTCCTACGTTGCCGCACGTTCAAGCTCGCGTTTTGCGGCACGACGGCGACAATCGCGCTACTCATCCTTACCGTCGGCGTCGGCATGTTCCCGGATCTCGTTCCCGCACTCGGGAACGCCGAAAATTCGCTCACTATTTACGATTCCGCGACACCGAAGACCCTCATGACGATGTTCGTCATCGTTTGCCTCGGCGTCCCGCTGATCGTGCTCTACCACGTGCTCGTTTATCGCGCCTTCGCGAAAAAGACGGAGCTCGACGAGCACAGCTACTGAAGCAACTGATAACTGATAGTTGATAACGGATAACTTTTCCAACCCACCATTTTGCCTTCGGCAAAAAAGATCAACTATCAGTTAGAACGTCCGCGAAGCGGGCGAATATAGGATAACCGCGGAGCGACGATGCGAAGCATCGTGTCCTGCGGGAACGCGACAAAACAAAATCGTCTCCGACAGGAGGCGAACCGCCCGCGATGTCGGACGTCCACGGGAAGTTCGCCTCCTTCGGAGACGCGGTTTCTTCATGCTTTATCCGTAGGACTCGCGCGTTCCCGCGCTCGCCCCACGGTTAGCGCCGGTTCGCCCGCTTCGCGGACGGGAATTTCTGAAAAAGGATTTTCGATGCGGAGACGTGGACGTCTCCGCCCCCATTTTTCGCGTTCCCGCGAAAGGCGAATGCGTGTCAGAACGCGAAGCGAACGCCTGCGAATACGCTGTGAAGCACGTCATTCGAGACATCAATCGCGTAATCGGCATAGACGCGCAACCGCTCCGAGATATCATATTCTACACCTGCGCCGAGCACGACGGCGTTTCTCTCCTCCCGTGGGCCTCGCGTCCGCGTTTCCGCCGAAGCGAACCAAGAATCGATCTCGTAGCGGGCATCGCCGAATTCGTGCGTGTAAAACATTCTTCCCGTGAAATAAAAGCCCTCGGAAAGCGCGCATGTCGCCTCAATGCCGGCAAGAGATTTCATGCTCACGTAGCGTTCGGATTCAAAGCTCATGCGCTCCGATCCGCTCGATTCTTCGAACGAGGGATTCAGCAGAACGTTCGTGCTCACGCCGACCGTCGGTCTGACCAAAAAATTGCTGTCGGGAAAGGGCTTCCATGCGTAGCGCACGCCCGTGAACACGCCGAAAAGCTTCGAGTCCCATTCTGCTTTGCTCGTATCGAGGACGTTCCGCCTTTCGGCTTCGTTTTTGCCGAATGCGCAGGTCGCCCCGACATACCAGTCGAAGGCATCAAGAAAACGCCGGTTTGTATAGGCGTTAAGCGCGAGACTTTGCGTTTCCGCCTTACCGCCGACTCCGTTGCTTGAAGACTTCGAATAAAAACCGCCGAGAGCGATTCCCGCAAAAAACTTATCAGTCTCCGCGTATCCGAGGTCGAGCAAAACGCCCGAGATACTGTCGGAAGATCCGCTTATATCCCCGCCGCCGCCGTAGGAGGCAAAGCGATTTATGTTGCGGACGGAAACGTTGGTGCGCCCCTTGCGCGCATCGACCGTTGTGCTCATGCGGTTGAGCGTGTCGAAATGCACGGCATCGGCGAGCGCCATGTTCATGCGCGCGCTGCGGACAACCGCCTGCGGAGCCAGCGCGCCGCTTCCCGCAAGCGCGGCGAAGTTTCGTTTTTTCGCGGCGGATATCGCATTTGCCGCATCGTCGCCCTCGACATATTCAAGGTCGTCGTAAATTTTCGCCATCGCTTTTTCCTGCGCGGTTTTCGCAACGGCATCGGTCAGATATGAGTTCGACACAATTTCGTAGCCGACGTTCCCGCCGACGTTGACGTATTTCACGCGAATGTATGCGTTCGAGAACGCCTCCAAATCGCTCTCCAACGTTCCCGAAATTGCACCCGATGCCACGCTGTGCGTGCCTTTCAGCGCGGTCGCGGCAGTGAGACTGCCCGAGGAGTCATCCGTCGCAGAGAAGCCAAAGAGATTGTCGTAGTGTCTGTTGATTGTCTCCCGCAGTCCCGCGCCCGCGAGCGTTCCCGCGCGAATTACGGCGGGTGCCGAAGAGGTCATTTCGAAAACACCGTCCATCACGAGCCTGTTCGTTCCCGCCGAAACCGTTCCCGCGATTGTCGCAGAACCGCCGGTCGTGAGCGTAAGGTCGGTCGCCGAAATGATGTCTCCGCTTACGGTCTTGCCGTCGAGTACGTTTACGTTTGTTCCGCTTACGGTCAAATTGACTGCATCGCCCACGGTCAGACCGTTTGAAACGTTCGTTGCCGTGATGCCGCCCCTTGCGGTTTTAATTGCTACAGAAACCGCATTTGAAATGTTTGCCGACGTTTCTACCGTGTCCACGGTGACGGCGCCCGTAGCCTCGCCGATTTCGAGAGAGCCGACCGAGGTCGTGATAGTCAGGTCGGCTACGGTGTCGAACTTCATCTTGCCCGAAACCGTGCTGATTTTCGCGCCCGCCGCAAGGCTCTTGCCCTCGACGTTGCCGTTAATCACGGCAGAGATGCCGTTTGAAATCGTGATCATCTTCGCCGCAACGTTCCCGGTGATTGTCGCCGTTCCCGAAAAATTCAGGTCGACG
>CAVEBA010000114.1:805-2853 GCA_963613695.1 Sphaerochaetaceae bacterium | reverse complement strand
GTCGAGAAGCGTCAGTTTCAGATCGTTGTCTGCCCGGAGCCCGTAGGCATTGCCGGTTTCCGAGGAAACCGTAATGTTTTTGACTTTCCCCGAAATCGATTTTGCGAGAATGCCGGCGGCGTTCGCACCGCCCGAAACCTCCAAATTGCCCACGTCTATGTTTTCGAGGTCGCCCGTCGAAGATGTTCCCGCGCTTCCCGCCGCCAAAATGCCGGTTGCGGTGCCGTTCCCGCCGGAGCTTACTTTCATGTCGGTAATCGACAAATTCCTGCCGCCTTCGGTGAGCTGGATGCCCGCGGCATCCGTGTTGCCCTTTACGGTAATCGAGCTTGCCGTAAGCTCGCGCTTTACGCTCTTTGCGTAAATGCCCGTAGCCTCGCCCGTGTCGCTTCCCGACGCCGTGCTTTCCACGTTCAGCGTGCCGATTGAAATTTGGTAGATGTCGCCGGTCGCCGTTGCGTCTTTCGCCGCGTTCCCGCCGACTTTTACGCCGAACGCGTTCTTCGCCTTAACGATTATCTCCCCCGAATAGTCGTTTTTAAGCGAAACGTCGGAGCTACCGAGTTGATTTGCGAGAATGCCGATTCCCGACCCCTGCTTTGCCTCGACGGTGAGCTTGCCCGAAATCTTTATACCCCCCCCGAAACGTCTGCCGAATTCACGCCTACGATGAACGAATCGTTGCCGATTGTCTTCGCGGAGTTGCCGTCAACGCGATATTCGCCCGAAATTGCGAGATCCGTAATCTGCCCGCGCGATTTTATAAGCCCGAAATCCTTCGAAGTATCGATTGAAGAAACGTTGCCGCAACTGTAATACCCGCGACCTCCGAGGACGCCCGAACAGCCCGTGCTCGTCTTGTTGTCCCACATGTAGGAGCTTTCCGATATGCTGATGGTTGTGGTTTCTATATAGCCTTCGTTTTCGATCCGAACCGTGTTCGTAATATGATTTCCGAAGAGCACAAGCTCCGATTTTGCATCGAGGATAAGCGTCTGTCCGTTCCCGCCTTTGTCGAAGTCTCCCGATGTCTGCAAGGTCGAGTTTACGAGTTTAATGGTCGTGTTATTTCCTGCGGAATTCGGCTCGACGTATTTTATCCTGATGTAGTCGGGGCTTGTCCAAACGTCTTCAAGGATAATGGTTGTAGTGTTGCCGAAAATTTCGGAAGAGCCCGGCACGGTGCTCCCGGGGGTTATCGGACCTTTGGGGGTGATTAGGTCGGCACCGGAGTTGCCGTTCCCGGTTATGACGAGAGTTTCGCTTGCGGCATCGTAGTTGTAGGTTTGGGCATTCAGAAATCCCGCGGCGGAAAAAAGAAAAATGACGGATAGGCTTTTCATGGGTGCGAAATGGAAGCCGAAGAATCTCGGCATGGCAAGCATTCATTAAACGAGCGTGCGCGGCAAAAACCCGTGCGTCAACTTCTCGAACTGATTCGCCCGCTCGTTCCCGCGCTCAAACCCTGTTTTCTGATGAGCCCGCTTTCCGTTGCGCAGTATCTTTCGACGGACGCGGCGGAGGCGTTCGACATCGTCATCTTCGACGAAGCTTCGCAGATTCCCGTTCGCGATGCCGTCGGCGCAATCGCGCGCGGAAAACAGCTCATCGTCGTCGGCGATCCGAAACAAATGCCGCCGACGGAATTTTTCAAAAAATCTTCGGACGATTTCGATGACGAAGAAAACGACGCCGTTCCCGCCGACGGCGGAGAAACGGACACGAGCGCAATTTTCGGCGACGAACCGGAAAGCATTCTCGATGAATGCCTCGCCGCCGGGCTTTTCTCCGCAAGCCTCGAATGGCACTACCGAAGCCGCTGCGAATCGCTCATCGCGTTCAGCAATCGCCGCTACTACGACGACAGACTGACGACGTTCCCGGCGCCGCGAAAAAGTCCGGAGCTCGGCGTGCGCTTCGAATTCGTGCCGAACGGCGTGTACGCCCGCCGCGGCGAACGCACGAACCGACGCGAAGCGGAAGCGCTCGTCGCTTTCATTTTCCGCCGGCTCGCCGATCCCGCGATGCGCAAAAAAAGCATGGGCGTC
>CAVEBA010000114.1:0-795 GCA_963613695.1 Sphaerochaetaceae bacterium | reverse complement strand
GTCACGTTCAATTTGCCGCAACGCGATCTCATCGAAAATCTCGTCGAAAAAGAACGCGAAAAGCATCCGGAATTTGACGAATATTTCGGCGACGGGAACGCGGAAAAATTTTTCGTCAAAAATCTCGAAAACGTGCAAGGTGACGAACGCGACGCGATTCTGTTTTCCGTAGGTTATGCGCAGGACGAAAGCGGCGCGATGTCTGTGAATTTCGGGCCGCTAAATCGGCAAGGCGGCGAACGCCGGCTGAACGTCGCCATAACGCGCGCGCGGGAACAAATCATCGTTTTTTCTTCGATTCACGGCTCGCAGATTGACCTTTCGCGCACGCAGGCGGTCGGCGCCGCGCATTTGAAATATTTCCTCGATTACGCGGAAAAAGGTCTGCGACTGCTCCCGAACGAAAGCGCCGCGGGAACGCGCGCACCCGCAATCGAAACGGACGGCGCGGCGGAATCCGTCGCCGCATTTCTGCAAGCGCACGGCTATATCGTGAAGCGCAACGTCGGGAACTCCTCCGTGCGCGTGGGCGCGGCAGTCGCCGATCCGAAGCGCCCCGATGAATTTTTGCTCGGCATCGAATTCGACGGGAACGCCTATCGCGATTGCCGCACGGCGCGCGATCGCGACCGTCTGCGCGACTCCGTGCTCGAATCTTTGGGCTGGAAAATTTTCCGTCTGTGGACGCCCGCGTGGGCATTCGACCGCGCGCACACCGAGAAAAAACTTCTCGAAGCATTGGGGAAAGAGTTGAGGAGTTGAAAAAAAAGTTGAGGAGTTGAGAAGTTGAGTCGG
>CAVEBA010000113.1:0-5886 GCA_963613695.1 Sphaerochaetaceae bacterium | reverse complement strand
TCGCATCGTCGCCCCGCGGTTATCCTATATTCGCCCGCTTCGCGGACGGAAAAAGTCCCGTAGGGACTGCCCATGTAGAAACCCCGGGCGGGAGCCCGGGGCAATGCTCGAAAAAATATCAAGCCTCGTAGAGGCGACCCTGCGCCGGAGCAGATCCGAAGCGCACGCTTACGGTCGCCCTTACAGGGCTTACTCGTCTTCCGGATTCTTCCCCGGACTTCCGTCCGGGGTTTCTAAAAGGGACGCGTCTTCGACGCTTAGACATACTTGTTTTTGACAAAGGCAAAAAAATCAAAATGCGGAGACGTGGACGTCCCCGCCCCCAATTTTGCCTTCGGCAAAAATAAAGGAAAAGTCGAAGAAGAAAAAATTCGCGTGAATTTGCGAAAATTTGCGGACAAAGCCGTTCCCGCGCGTTGCCCTTAACGCTCTGCGTTTTTGCGGAGGGTTTCCAGTTCGGCGAAATCGATTTTCGGGGCTTTTTTCTGTGCTTTTCGGGAGAAGAGCGTTCCCGCCGGAGTTGTTTCGCTGAAGAATCCGCAATTTTTGAGGAAGAAATATTTTTTATCGGCGCTCACGCCGCCGGCGTAATCGAGCCGCACTTTTTTATTTCCGGTCTCGTCGCAGGAAAACGAAGATTTTGTCAGCTCGTGCCAGTTCCCGCGCGTATCCCGCGCCCATTGATTTGAGAAATGCACGCAGCGTTCCCGCCAACCTTGTTCCGGATAAAAATTTTCGAGAAAGGAATGCGGACGTTGCAGCCACGTTTTTGTTTTCGGTCGACGGAACGTTGCGATGAATCGCCATTTTTTTTCTTCCGGCGCGAAAAAATACGCGGAATATTCGGTGTAGCCGTCATCGACGGGACGCACGCGCAACAGGAACGCATACGTTGTTCCCGTGCGCCACGGGAAGCGCAGGAAACTTTGTCCGCCGGCGCCTTCGTTCCCGAATTCGCCCACGTTTACGCCCTCGCCTTTTGCCGCGAGAACGATTTTTTCGTCATCGGGAATTTCTTTCGGATTCTGCGTATCGAACGGGCTCCAAACGGAGAAAAGCACGCGACGTTCTTTCAGCGAGTTGACCTGCATTCCGAAATAGCCTTCGGCAAATCCGCACGCCATGCAATACGTGCCGAGCGGATCTTCGCCCTCCGGCACAAAAACTTCGTTGTAAAAATATTCCGCGTCCGTTCCTTTCGGAAGTTCGTAGGTAAGATGAACGGACGGACCGCGCCGCCCCCAATACGGATCGAAATCGCGCACGCTCGTGACTTCGCCGACGACGCCGGAAAGCAACACGTCCGAGATTTCCGCGAACCCTTTTTCATCGCGGGCTTTTTTGGAAACCACGCGAATATCCAAGCGCTGATAGCCGGCGGAAAATTTCATCGCACCGACGGGAATTTCCGCAAAATCTTTCGAGTTCACTTTTACGCGAAATTTTTCTTTTCCGCCGCCGGACACCTCGAGTTCCGCGTTCCCGCGAGCGCGCAGGGCGATCGATACTTTTTTCTGCGCTTGCGCAAAAGAGAAAAACACGCTGACGCACGCCTTGCGGTTTTTCCAGTTTTTCACGCCGTCGTCTTTCGAAATTTCGACGCCGTCCGCCTCCGTCACATACGCGTTCCCGGCAAGGCTCACGGGAACGGTCTCCGCGGCAAATGCGGAAACGAGAGCGCCGATGCCCAAAACCGCCGCCGCGATTTTTTTCAGAAAATTTCGATAATTCATGTAAAAAAATGCAACTCCGAACACGCCGAAAAATGCGAAAACGCGCGCGTTCCCGAAAGCGGCGCCCGCGCTCGGCGGGAACGCACGTTTACGGGAACGCGCAACGAAACTACGCCCGATCGTGGAACGTCCGAGAAACAACGTCGAGCTGCTGCTCGCGCGTCAGCTTGATGAAGTTCACGGCGTAGCCGGAAACGCGCACGGTGAGCTGCGGATATTTCTCGGGATGATCCATCGCGTCGAGAAGCGTCTCGCGATTGAAGATGTTGACGTTGATGTGGTGCGCGCCCTTGTTCGGATTCGCCGCGAAATAGCCGTCGAGCAAGCGTGCGAGCTTGGTTTCGCGCTCCGCGAGATCTTTTCCCAAAGCGCCGGGCACCATGGAAAACGTGTAGGAAATCCCGTCGAGCGAATCGTCATACGGCAATTTTGCGACGGACATCATGGACGCGACCGCGCCCTTTTTGTCGCGACCGTGCATCGGATTTGCGCCCGGCGCGAACGGCGTTCCCGCGCGGCGACCGTCCGGCGTGTTTCCGGTTTTTTTCCCGTAAACGACGTTTGACGTAATCGTCAGCACGGACTGCGTCGGAAGCGCTCCGCGATACGTGGGGCACTTGCGGATTTTTTCCATGAATCCGGAAACGAGCGAAACGGCGATGTCGTCCACGCGAGGATCGTTGTTCCCGAAGCAGGGGAATTCGCCCTCCGTTTTGAAATCCACGATAAGCCCTTCTTCGTTGCGAACCGGGTGCACCTTCGCGTATTTGATTGCGGAAAGCGAATCGGCGGCAACGGAAAGCCCCGCGATCCCGCAAGCCATCGTGCGCAGAATCTCGACATCGTGCAGCGCCATTTCGATGCGCTCGTAGCAATATTTGTCGTGCATGTAATGAATGCAGTTGAGCGCGTTGACGTAGGTTTTCGCGAGCCAATCCTGCATTTTGTCGAAGCGCGCGACGACTTCGTCGTAGTCGAGCACGTCCTTGTCGTAAATCGGAGTTGCGGGAGCGACCTGCTTTCCGGAAACTTCGTCGCGTCCGCCGTTGAGCGCGTAAAGAAGCGCTTTTGCGAGATTCGCGCGCGCGCCGAAAAACTGCATTTGCTTGCCGATCCGCATCGCGGAAACGCAACAGGCGATCCCGTAGTCATCGCCCCAATGCGGGCGCATGAGATCGTCGTTCTCGTATTGAATGGACGAGGTTTCGACGGAAACGCGGGAACAGAATTTTTTGAAATTTTCGGGCAAATCCTTTGACCAAAGCACGGTAAGATTCGGCTCGGGCGCGGGACCGAGATTGTAAAGCGTGTGCAACATGCGGTAGGAACTTTTCGTCACGAGCGTCCGCCCGTCCTCGCCCATGCCGCCGACGGATTCCGTCACCCAAGTCGGGTCGCCGGAGAAAAGCGAGTTGTATTCCGGCGTCCGGATAAAGCGCACGATGCGGAGCTTCATCACGAACTGGTCGATGATTTCCTGCAACTGCTCTTCCGTGATCGTTCCCGCGCGCAAATCACGCTCGAAATAAATGTCGAGGAACGTGGAAACGCGCCCGAGCGACATCGCCGCGCCGTTTTGTTCCTTGACCGCCGCGAGATAGCCGAGATACGTCCACTGCACCGCTTCGCGGGAATTCCGCGCCGGGCGCCCGAGCTCGCAACCGTAGCTTTCGCCCATCGCTTTCAGCTCTTCGAGCGCGCGAACCTGCTCCGCCATTTCTTCACGCAGACGAATAACGTCCTCCACGAGCGTATCCGGGTGATATTCGTCGTGTTCCCGCCGACGCTCGGCAACGAGAAAATCAATGCCGTAGAGCGCCACGCGCCGATAATCGCCGATGATGCGACCGCGCCCGTAAGCATCGGGAAGCCCCGTAATGATGTGCGCCGAACGCGCTTTGCGAATGTCGCTCGAATAAACGTCAAACACGCCTTCGTTGTGCGTTTTGCGGTGCTTTTTGAAAATTTCTTCCGTTTCCGGATTCAGCGCGAACCCGTAGCTTTCGAGCGCCTGTTTCGCCATGCGCAAACCGCCGTAGGGCATCAGCGCGCGCTTGAGCGGCGCATCGGTCTGCAAACCGACGATGACTTCCAGCTCTTTGTCAATATAGCCCGGAGCGTGCGACGTAATCGACGAAACAACGGTGTCGTCCGCGTCGAGCACGCCCTTCTCCGTTTCCTTTTTCAGCAACGCGGAGAGTTTTTCCCACAGGCGCGCGGTCTTGGCGGAAACGCCGCAGAGAAAACTCTCGTCGCCCTCGTAGGGCGTGTAATTCTTTTGAATGAAGTCTCGCGTGTTCACGCGATTCGTCCAATCGCCGGGAACGAACCCGCTCCATGCGGCGTTTTGTTGGTCTTTAATTGCTTGTTGTTCGGGGGACATTGCCATGGCTCTTACCTCAATATTTTTTTGAAAAAAAGAAAAAAGAAATTGTCCCGAACTTTATATCCGCTTCCCCGAATCGGGGAAAGCTCAAAAAGCGTTCCCGCAGAAAATGCGGAGGGTGTAAGGTGGAAGGTGTAGGGTGGAATCAGAATCCCTTAAAAAATCTTCTTCTTTCCCTTTTGTTCCTTGCCGGTTCAAAAAATCTTCGCGTTCGTTCGTGTGCTTTCGTGGTTTCTTTACAAAAAAAAACGTTCCCGCGATTGCTCGCGGGAACGCCAACCACATGAAAACCTCCGACGAGTTATCACGCTCGCCGGAAATACTTTTTTTACTTCGCGCGACGCCGACGACGCGCCGCGACGAACGCAAGCGCACCGACACCCGCGAGCAAGCCGAACGCCGCCGGCTCGGGAACGGGAGCAGTCAGCGTCAACGAGAGCGCGTAGATGTCCACTTCATAGTCCGAGTTGTATTCGGACTTCACCGACCATTCCCGCGTCCAGTTTTTGTATTTCCCGAGATTTGACGAAGCGACATCGAAAAGCTTCGGCTCGACAACGGAGCCGGAAAGCTCGCCCTCTCCGAATTGAAGAGAGACCGCCGAAATAATCGGCAAAACAACGCTGTCGCCGACTGTCGTCAATCCCGTCAAATCGAGCGCGAGCTTCGAGCCTTCGGCAAAGCTCGTCGAAAGTGCAAACACGATATCGTTGTCATCGACGTCGTAAGGATCGACATTAACCGTGTTGTCATCGACGGAAACTTTCAGCGTGCCGCCGGATTCAATCGAAAGAGAACCGAACGTCGTTGTCCTTATAATATCCAACGTCGCGCCGGAAGCCACGACAATGGCGGGGGCATTTTCATAATCTGCTGCCGACACGCCGGAAAATTTCTGCACGCCCGATGCGATTTTGAGCGTTCCCGTGCCGCTGAGCATTCCCGAATACGTCTGATCGGCGCCGGCAGTCGTTGCAGTGTTGGAAAGCGTGAACGTTACGCCGTCGCCTATCTTGAGTGTCGGAGCGCTACCGAAAACGGAGCCGCTCGTATACGAAGCGAGCGACTGCGCGGCGTAGGTCTTATTTTTTCCGGAAAGCTCCACATAGAAACCGGTCCCGCCGACGCCCTCAAATTTGAGCGCGCCCTTGGTCAAATTCATTCCGCCGGAAAGCTTCAGTCCGTAAGGCGAAATGCCCGATGCATCGCCTGTTTTTCCGACAATCGTCAGCGAACCCGATGTCTCGGAATCCGCCGTGGTAATCGCGCCGGAAATGGTGTTCGCGGAAGAACTCCCGAGCCCGGTGCTCCAAATCCGCGTATCTCCGCCGACGGTAACCGTTCCCGCGAGCGTAACGCGAGCGGTATCGCCGCCGCCGAGCCGAAGCGCCGCAAGGGCTTCCGTGGTCGCGCTCTCGTCGCATTTATAGCCCTCGCCGTTGAGCACAACGCTGCTGTTGTATGTCGTGCCGGTGCTCAAAAAGAGCTGCCCGTTGTCCACAATGTAGGTGTTGTAGTCGGACGATGTCAGCTTAGTCTGAGAGTTGTCAGGCACCGAGATGGTTTCCGCGTTCATCGCCGTTACGGCGAGAAAGGACGCAAAGAACAATGTTTTAATTTTCATTGCAAAAACTGTGTTTTTCAGAGGAATTGAGCCAAGAATTTCGTCCCGCTTCCGAGGCGCGAGTTTGCAAAAAAAAACGAATCGTACAAGCGTTTTTTTCGCGGGAACGCGAAAAAAAGTTGAGGAGTTTAGGGGTTGATTCC
>CAVEBA010000112.1:0-5961 GCA_963613695.1 Sphaerochaetaceae bacterium | reverse complement strand
ATTTTTTCGAGCGTTGCCCCGGGCTTCCGCCCGGGGTTTCTACATGGGCAGTCCCTACGGGACTTTTAGTTTCTTGAAAATGGATTTCGATGCGGAGACGTGGACGTCTCCGCCCCCAAGAAAACAATCCCTTAAAAAACTTCTATTACTTCCAGTAAAAAAAGTTGAGGAGTTGAAAAGGTTGAGGAGTTTAGGAGTATCGTGCGGATTTTTGCCTTCGGCAAAAATTAGGGGCGGAGACGTCCACGTCTCCGCGGGAACGGCTTACGCCCTTACAGGGCTTGATAATCTTTTGTTCGCAAACATAGGGCGGCGCTTCGCTTGCCCTATGCTGTTGCTTGTCGCGCCGTTGGCGCTTTTTAGTTTCTTGAAAAGGATTTCGATGCGGAGACGTGGACGTCTCCGCCCCCAAGAATTTTTGCCGTAGGCAAAAATCACACTTCACCAGCTTACCAGTCCTCCAGTCCACCAGTTCTCCTGTCCGCGTTTTTCATTTTACGTTTGGGGGGAAGCCGTTCATCATCTGTCCCGCATGACAAAGATTTTTTCCGTCGCCAACCAAAAAGGCGGAGTCGGCAAGACGACGACCGCCGTGAACCTCGCCTGCGGACTCGCTCGGCGCGGCGTTCCCGTGCTTCTCGTCGATCTCGATTCGCAGGCAAACGCGACGAGCGCCCTCGGCATTCCGAAAACGGAGGGCGCCAGCCTTTACGGCGTGCTCACGGGCGATGAATCGGCAAAAGACAAAATTGTCGCGACGGGAACGCCGAATCTCGATCTCATTCCCTCCGAAGTCGACATGGCGGCGGTGGAATCCGAGTTGCTTCGCCGCGAAAATTATCTTTCCCGCCTGAAAACCGTGCTCGCGCCCGTGCGCGATTCCGAAAAATACGGCGCGATTATTTTGGACTGCCCGCCCGCGCTCGGCATGCTTTCGATGAACAGTCTCGCCGCCGCGGATCATTTGCTCATCACCTTGCAATGCGAATATCTCGCGATGGAGGGATTGAGCCAAATTCTCAGCGTCGTCGAACAAATCCGCGATGCGGGAATCAACGCCGAGCTCACCATCGGCGGGATCGTGATGACGATGTTCGACGTGCGCACGAATCTTTCCCGCCAAGTCGTCGCCGAAGTTACGAACGCGTTCCCGCGGCTCGTTTTCAAGGCGATGATCCCGCGCTCGATTCGCCTCGGCGAAGCGCCCAGCCACGGAAAATCCATTTTCGATTACGATCCGAACGGCTCCGGCGCGCTCGCTTACGATGCGCTCGCGAAAGAAGTCGCTCGCCGCTTTGAACTGAAAAAAGCCTAAGCGTTCCCGCCGCTTTTTTTTCAAATTCCGAATTTTGATTTCAATGGACAAAATTTCGATCGGACTCATTCAACTCACGGCGGCGGAAACGCCGGCGGAAAATCTGCGCAAGACGCTCCCGCGCATCGAAGAAGCGGCGGCAAAAGGCGCGAAAATCATCGGCTTGCAGGAAATGTTCACGACAAAATATTTCTGCATCGACCAAAATCCCGACCGCTTCGATCTCGCCGAGCCGATTCCCGCGGGAACGACCGTGCGCGAGCTTTGCGCGGCGGCAAAGCGTCTCGGCGTCGTCATCGTTGCGCCGATGTTTGAAGCGCGCGGGAACGAAGTTTACCACAACACGGCGGCGGTCATCGACGCGGACGGCACCTACCTCGGCAAATACCGCAAAATGCACATTCCGCAGGATCCGTGTTTCGAGGAAAAATTTTATTTCACGCCGGGCGATCTCGGTTTTCGCGCGTGGGAAACGGCGTTCGGCAAAATCGGCGTCTGCATTTGTTGGGATCAGTGGTTCCCGGAAGCGGCGCGCTTGACCGCGCTCGCGGGAGCGCAGATTCTTTTTTATCCGACGGCGATCGGCTGGCTTCCCGAGGAAAAAGCGGCGCTCGGCGAGGCGCAGCACTGCGCATGGGAAACCGTGCAACGCGGGCACGCCGTGGCAAACGGCTGTTTCGTCGCCGCGACGAATCGCGTCGGCATCGAGGGACGCACGGAATTTTGGGGACAAAGCTTCGTCGCAAATCCTTACGGCGAAATCATCGCGCGCGCGTCCGCCGAAAAGGAAGAAATACTCATCGCCGAATGCGATCTCGCCCAGCAACGGGAATTTCGCCGCATCTGGCCGTTCTTCCGCGACCGCCGCATCGACGCTTACGGCGAAATCACGCAACGTTTGCGGGACTGAAAAACGCCATGCGGGATTTTCATTTTTCCGCGCCGCCGCAGGCGCTTTTTCTTGATCGCGACGGCACGCTCATCTTCGACAAAGATTATCTCCACGAGCCGGGAAAAGTGGAACTCATTCCGGGAACGCGCGAAGCCTTGCACCGCGCGCTCGACGCCGGTTGCCTGCTCTTTTTGCTCACGAATCAAAGCGGGATCGGGCGCGGTTATTTTACAATGGCGGATTACGAAGCGTGCCACCGGCGTTTTCTCGAGCTGCTCGGCTTGCGGGAACGCGATTTCGCCGCGTGCGGCGTCGCTCCCGAAGCTCCCGAAGCGCCCTCCCGCTACCGCAAACCGCAACCGGCTTTCGTGCTCGAGCAACTCGCCGCGTTCCCGCAACTCGATCCCGCGCGTTGTTGGATGGTGGGCGACCGCAAATCCGATTGGCAAACCGGGCTCAACGCAAAAATTCGCTCCGCCGCCGTCGCCACCGGAAAACCGATCGACGCTCCCGCGCTCGAATTTCTTCGCGGGAACGCCGTGCCGCTTTTCGACGATTTCGCCGCGTTCGTCGAAAACGCTTTCGCGTGAACGCACGCAGGAAATTTCCTTTCGCCGATGAAACGAATTCGTTAAAGTCGAATTTCCACTTCGTATGCGTTCGCGTTTTTTCAAATCCGCCGTTTTCGTCGCCGCTCTTTTCGCGGGAACGCTCACTGCGTCCGCCGACGAAGTGCGCTTGCTCGACGGTTCGCTCGTACGCGGAAAAATCGTGCATATTCGCAACGGCGTAATGACCGTCGCGCCGAGTTTTTCTTCGAAAAATATCGAAATCCGAATGAGCGAAATCGAAAATTTCGCCACGGACGAACCCGTGTTTCTCATGATGAACACGGACGCGATTTTCAACGGGACCGTGCTTCCGGGCTTCGGCGACACCGTTTCCATCAGCTCGCCGCATCACGGAATTTCCTCCGCGGGAACGCCCGAAATCGCGTGGCTGTGGCGAAAAGGCGATCCCAGTCCCGCCGACCTCCGCGTCAAAAAAAAGGAACGCCACTGGGAATTTACCTGCACCGCCGGGCTCAATCTCACCACGGGAACGACCGAATCGTTCAACGGCCGTCTCGGGCTCGACGCCGTCAACGTCGGCGAAGTGGACAAGCTCCGGCTCTTTTCCTACCTGCGCTACGCCGAAGTCGAAGACACCGCGTCCGAAGATAATTTTCACATCGGCGCCGACTACAACGACTCCAAATACAAACCCATTCTTTGGTACGCGAAAACCGACAACGGCTACGACCGCGTCGCCAAACAAAACTTTTTCTCCACGACTTCGCTCGGGCTCGGCTATCGCATTCTCGAAAAAGAATGGCAAACGCTCGATTTCCGTCTCGGCGGCGCGTTTCGCTACGAAGCCTACGAAGAAAAAGCCGGCGTCGAAGACGTTTCCACGCTCGCCGCAGATATCGGTTTCGACAACGAATTTCGCCTGCCGTTCGGGAAAATCGTTTCCACGATAACTTATTCGCCCTCGCTCGAAAATCCGCAGGAAAATTACAAAATCACCCACCATTCCTACCTGCAGACGATTTACTACGAAGACCTCGTCGCCATCAAAACGGGAATCACCAACTCCTACAACAGCATCGTCGCCGTCGGCAACGAACACCTCGACACCACCGTTTACATCGAACTCGTTTTCAAACTCAAATAATTTCTTTTTCAAAAAAAAATGTCAGACTCCCCCGCCATCGATCTCGACCACGTTTCCGCGCTCGCGCGCATCGAACTCTCCGACGCGGAAAAACAAAAATTCGCCGGCGATTTTCGCACGATTCTCGGCTTCTTCGAAAAACTGAACGCCGTGGACGTTTCCGCGCTCGAGCCCTGCGCTCACGCGTTCCCGGTGTATAACGTGCTCCGCGACGACGTTCCCGGAGAAACGCTTCCCGTCGAAGCCCTCCTGCGCAACGCTCCCGCCGCCCGCGAAGACCAAATCGTCGTCCCCCGCGTCGTCGACGATAATAACTGATAACGGATAACTGATAGTTGATAACTGATAACGGAATTTTCCACTTTCCGCTTTCCATTTTCCGTTTTCCACTTTTCCCATGTTCCGCTCCGCAACAGAAATTTCCGGCATGCTCGCGCAGAAAAAAATCTCCGCGCGGGAACTCATGACCGAACACCTCGAACACATTCGAAAAATCGACGGGAACATTCACGCGTTTCTCGCAATCGACGAAGCCGACGCGCTCGCGCAAGCCGATGCCTCCGACGCCCGCCGCGCCGCGGGAACGCCGCTTTCCGCGCTCGACGGCGTTCCCGTCGCCATCAAAGACAACATCGCCGTCGCCGGGCAACGTTGTTCCTGCGCTTCGAAAATGCTCGAAAATTTTGTTTCGCCCTACGACGCAACCGTCATCGCAAATTTGAAAAAAGCCGGCGCCGTCGTCTTCGGGCGTCTCAACATGGACGAATTCGCGATGGGTTCCTCGACGGAAAATTCCGCTTTCGCGAAAACGGCGAATCCGTGGGACACGACGCGCGTTCCCGGCGGTTCCTCCGGCGGGAGCGCAGCCGCCGTTGCCGCCGGAATGACGCCGCTCGCGCTCGGCTCGGACACCGGCGGCTCCATTCGCCAGCCGGCGAGTTTCTGCGGTGTGGTCGGTTTCAAGCCCACTTACGGCACTGTTTCGCGCTACGGCGCTGTCGCGTTTGCGTCCTCGCTCGAACAAGTCGGGCCGATGGCGCGTAGCGTTGCCGATGCCGCCGCGCTTTACGACGTCATCGCTTCGCCCTGCGCGCACGATTCCACCGCGCTCCCGGGAACGCGCACGCCCGCGTTCCCGCAACTTTCCGCTCCCGCGAAAAAACTCCGCATCGGGCTGCCGAAAGAATTTTTCGGCGGAGACGCCGCAATCGACGCCGCCGTGAAAAACGCCGCCGCGTGGTTCGAGTCGCAAGGTTGCGAGCTTCGCGAAGTTTCGCTCCCGTCAATCGATCTCGCGATCCCGACTTACTACATCATCGCCACGGCGGAAGCTTCGTCCAATCTCGCGCGCTTCGACGGCATTCGCTACACGCACCGCAGCGCACGCGCAACCGATGCAATCGACATTTTTTCAAAAAGCCGCGGCGAAGGTTTCGGCGAAGAAGTAAAACGCCGCGTCCTGCTCGGCACCTACGTGCTTTCCGCCGGCTACTACGACGCGTATTACCTGCGCGCGCAAAAAATTCGCACGCTCATTCGCAACGAATTCGACAAGGCGTTCGCCGACGTCGATCTGCTCCTCGCGCCGACAACGCCCGAGACCGCGTTCCCGCAAGGCGGAAAAACCGCCGACCCGCTCAAAATGTATCTCGGCGATATCTGCACCGTTCCCGCAAACCTCGCCGGAATTCCCGCCGTCTCGCTCCCGTGCGGATTCGACGCCGCAGGAATGCCCATCGGCTTGCAAATCCTCGGAAAAGCCCTCGACGATGCCGCCGTGCTCGCCGCCGCTCACGCTTTCGAAATCGCACACGACTTCTCCGGACGCGTTCCCGGTTTTTCGCAGTGAATAGTGAATAACGCTCACCTTAAATTTTTGCCTACGGCAAAAAAGATTTTTAACCACGAAAAAACACGAAGAGCACGAAGATAAAAAATTCGTGAAATTTGTGAAATTTGTGGATAAAAAAAATCTTCGCGTTCGTTCGTGTTCGTTCGTGGTTTCTTTCAAAAAAAAACGTTCCCGCGAGGATAGCCC
>CAVEBA010000111.1:5233-6097 GCA_963613695.1 Sphaerochaetaceae bacterium | reverse complement strand
GTCCCACTCGTTCACGACAGCGAACTTGCCGGAAAACGCACTCACGTCCGTGTTCGTAAAATCGAAATTGTAGGTTACACCTCCGTTCCCGCCTTGATATCCGACGGCAATAATGCCCGTGCCGCTCAATGCCATCTGGGATTCGGACGTCCCGAACGCCACGTTGGCCGTAGCGGCAAGAGGAGGTTCCAACCACAACCAGCCGCCCTTGTCGGTGCCGGTGGGCGTTGTATAGGAATACGTGTTCCCGGAACCGGTCGTTCCCGAGGAGACGGTCAGATTCGTTTTCTCGCCGTTGGACAGCGTGATTTCTTCCGCGAACGCGGGAATAGAGCTCATAGCCGCTGCGGCGACAAGCGAAGACAAAAACAATGTTTTTGTTTTCATTGCAATAGACTGAGTGTTGTTGTGTTGTGATTGTGATTGTCATCGAAAACGGTTTCCCGTCTCCGATGTTGGATGCCATTTTGTGGAAAACCCGAGGAGCGTCAAGATTTTTTTTCACGGGAAAGCAAAAAAGGTGGAGGGTGGAGGGTGTACGGCGCTTCGCGCCTGTTGATTCCCGCTTCGCGGGAGAGTAGTTTCCTTAAATTTTTGCCGTAGGCAAAAATCCGCACGATACTCCTAAACTCCTAAACCTTTTCAACTCCTCAACTTTTTTTTACTGGAAGTAATAGAAGTTTTTTAAGGGCTTTTTGGACCGGCAAGGCGCAGAAGAGAAAGAAGTAGCGCGTCCGCGGAGCGGGCGAACTGGCGCTAACCGTGGGACGAGCGCGGGAACGCGCGAGACCTACGGTTAATGCGTAAAGAAACCGCGTCTCCGAAGGAGGCGAACCGCCCGCAAGGTCGGATGCTCACGGGAAG
>CAVEBA010000111.1:0-5223 GCA_963613695.1 Sphaerochaetaceae bacterium | reverse complement strand
CTCCTAAACTCCTCAACCTTTTCAACTCCTCAACTCTTTTTTGGAGATTGCGCCGTTTCGGCGTGCGCCGTAAATTTGCGACATGTCAACCGCCGTTGTATCCGACTTAAAAACGCTCCCGCCGTCGAATTGTTTTTCCGGTTTTTTTGTTCTGAAAAAAATCTCCACGCGCACGGCGCGCAACGGTGTTCCGTTTTTCATGTTGGATTTCGGCGACCGCACGGGAATGTTTTCGTGCACGGTTTTTTCCGATAGTCCGCTCGCGGGAACGCTTCGCGAATTGCAGGACGGCGATGTCGTTCGCATCGAGGGCGTCACGGGAACGTATCAGGGAAGATTTTCTCCGAAGCTTGAAGACATTGTCGTGCTGACCGATGAGGAAATCGAGCGCAACGGGCTTGCCGAGCGTCTGATCGAAGTTTCGCCGGAAAATTTTGACGAACTTTGCGCTGAGCTCGATGCGCACATCGAAGCGATCCCGGACGAAGGTTTGCGGCGCACGACGCGCGCGGCGATTGACGAAGCGGGCGATGTTTTCAAAAATTCCGCGGCGGCGATTTCGATGCATCACGCGTATCGCCACGGTTTGCTCGAGCATTCGTGCCGGCTTGCTCGCGCCGCGCGCGCGTTGTTGCCGCTTTATCCGGAAGTTGATCCGAGCCTTGCGATTGCGGGAACGCTGCTGCACGACATCGGAAAAACCGTCGAATATTCGCAGGGCATGACGACGCGCAAAACGCGCACGGGAATTTTGCAGGGGCACGTCGTGCTCGGTTATCGTTGCGTGCGCAAACACGGGCTGAAAAATCGCCTTCCTCCGGAAATTTTGGAACGCTTGGAGCACATCGTGCTCAGCCATCAGGGCGAGCTCGAGTGGGGCGCTGCCGCGCTCGCCGCAACGCCGGAAGCGGTTTTTGTTTCGATGATCGATAACCTCGACGCGAAAATGGGCATGGTGCAAGCGGCGTTGCGCAACACTGCGGGAACGGAGGAATTTTCGGAATTTCTTCCCGGGTTGCGTTCGCCCGTGCTCGTTACGCCGCCGTTCCCGCAAGCGCACGGGAACGATGCCGGCGAGCGTTGAGTGCGTTGCGCGTTCCCGCAGAAAACGTTGTAAATTTTTTTCGAAAAATGAAAAAACTTTTCGGAAGCATTTTTTTCGCGCTCGCGGTATTTTGCGTTCCCGCGCTTGCGCTCCCGCGTCCGGCGAATCACACGGTTTTTGCGAAATTGCCGCCGCTTACGGCATTTGATGCGCCGGCGGATTCTGCGGAAGTTTCACCGCTCGCGCTCGAACCGTTCGCGAAATTTGATACGAAAAAAATCCCGGAATGTTCCGCTCTCGCGAAAAGCGCAAAATTCGCGGGCACGTATTGGACGCTCTCCGACAGCGACAACCCGCCGGTCGTTTTCGCAATTCGCGAAACCGGAGAAATCGTGATGCCTGCCGCCGCGCGCAACGGCTACGCGGGAATTCGTCTCACGGGAACGCGCAACGTGGATTGGGAATGCGCAACGATTGACGAACGCGGAAATCTCATCGTCGGCGATGTCGGGAACAACAACAGCAACCGCCGCAATCTTTGTTTTTACCTTGTTCCCGAGCCGAATCCCGCAACGGATTCGGTTACGCCGCAACGCAAAAAAATTTCGTTTTATTATCCGACGCAAAACGAATTTCCGGCAACATCGCGCAACTACGATTGCGAAGCGTGTTTCGCGATGAACGGGCAAATTTATTTTTTCACGAAACATTGGACGAATACGGAAACCGTGTTGTGGCGCGTCGATCCCGCCGTCGAAACTTATCAGGCAGCCGTTCCCGTGGCGCGTATCGATGCGCGCGGAATGGTGACGGATGCCGCGCTCTCGCCGTCGCGTCGCCGCCTTGCCGTGCTCACGTATCATTGCGTTTGGGTGTTCGAACTTCCGGCGGCGGACGCGCAGGGAAAAATCGACGAACGCCGCATGTTTACTCACGCTCCCGCGCGCTTCGGGCGTTTCGCCGTGCCGAAAGAATTTTGGCAAACGGAGGGAATTTCTTTCATCGATGAAGATACGTTGCTCGTTTCTTCCGAGCAGGGCGCACTTTTCCGCGTTCCCGTAAATTCATTGCGCCGCGGCGCAAAATGAACGTTCCCGCAGTGCGGCGAAAAAACATTTTCGGCCGGCGGGAACGCTTACTTCGGAACACGAATTAAAAACAGGAAAAAATGAAAACGATAAGCCCCATCTTGTTTTGCGCGGGAACGCTCGCTGCACTTTGCGCTTGCGAAGTTTGCGGCGCGGAGACGAACACGAACGATTTCCGGCAAGCTGAAATCAGCGAACCCGAGAGCGCTCGCGTTTACACGGAGGACGGCGTGTTGGTCGTCGCGCTCGCCGGGAATCCTACGACGGGCTACGAATGGAGCTGCGCGGCAACCGGCGAATGCTTGGTCGGCGGCGATTGCGAATACGTTCAGAATCCGGCGGACGAAGAAATGGTCGGCGTCGGCGGCGTGTTCGTTTTTCGTTTTACGCCGAAATCCGCCGGAAGCGAAACGCTCCGTTTCACCTACGCGCGATGCTGGGAAAAAGACCCGATTCAAAGCATCGAATACGTCGTTACCGTGAGCGGAACGGAGGGAAATTTTTCCGTCGCGTGGACGCAAAATTGACGTTCCCGCGCAAAGTCGGCGAGCGCGAGCGCCGTGCCGATTTTTAATTTCTAATTCCGGCGTTCCCGCAGTAAAATTTCCCGTCATGCAGACGATTTTTGTTTCGGGAAATGACACGGACGCCGGAAAAACGCACGTGCTCGGGCAAGTCGCGGGAACGCTCGCCGCGCGCGGACTTTCCGTGCAAATCGTGAAATTCGTCGAGACGGGAATGCCGCGCGATGATTCGCCGGGCGATGCCGATCGCGCACTTGCCGCCGCGCGCGAAATTGCCGCCGGCGCGGGAACGCTCGCCGCGTTTCGCCTTGCGCGCTACACGCAACCGCTCGCGCCCACCGAAGCGGCACGACGCGACGGACAAATTTTTTCCGTCGAAAAAACGCTCGAAAAACTTCGCGCGCTTCCGGCCTGCGACGTGCGTCTCGTCGAGGGCGCAGGCGGACTCGGTGTTCCCGTGGACGATGCGGGCGCGGATTGGGCGGACTTCGCGCGGGAACGCGCGGACGCGACGCTCATCATCGTCGAAAATCGTCTCGGCGCGATTTCGCAGGCGCGTTTTCTTGCAACGTATTGCGCGGCGAAGGGCGTTCCCGCGCCGCATTTTTGGCTGAACGAAATTCATCCGCAAAGCGAAGGCGTGCTTGCTTCAAACGCGCTCGAAATTCCGAAGACCGGCGTTCCCGTTGTCGGGCGCAGTTTCCCCGGCGGAAAATTTTCTGCGGACGCGCTCGATACGTTGCTTCGCGCGGGCGCGAGCGTTCCCGCGAAAAAAAAATCTGCGGGAACGGCGTCGACGCGTTTTCCCGCGCTTTGCGAAAAACTTTCCGCCGTGCGTGCGCTCGGGCGCGAACGCGAAATTTTTGCCGTTCCCGCGCGTGCGGATTTTGTCGATCTTTCCGCAAACGATTATTTGAGCCTCGCGCACGATCCCGCCGTGAAAGCGGGCGCGATTCGTGCGGTCGGCGCGTGGGGCGCATCGTCGAGCGCGTCGCCGCTCATCACGGGCTACAAGGGAATTCACGCGGAGTTGGAGCGCGAGTTGTGCGACTGGCTCGGCTTTCGTTGCGGCTTGATTTGGAACACGGGCTACGCCGCAAATTGTTGCGTGCTCGGCACGCTCCCGCAGCCCGGCGACAGAATTTTTGCCGACAGGCTCATTCACAACAGCATGATTGCGGGCATTCTCAAAAGCGGCGCGCACTTTCAGCGCTACCGCCACAACGATGTCGCGCACTTGCGGGAACTGCTCGAAAAAACGCGCGCGGAAAATTTCGCGGGAACGATTTTCGTCGCCACGGAAACCGTTTTTTCGATGGACGGCGATTATCCCGATCTCGCCGCGATGGCGCGTTTGCGCGATGAATTCGGCTTCGTTTGGGTTGCGGACGAGGCGCACGCTACGGGTTGGTTCGGGAAAAACGGCGGCGGGCTGATCGACGCGCTCGGGCTTGCGTCGCGCGTGGACGTGCTCGTCGGAACGCTCGGAAAATCGCTCGGCGCGGCAGGCGCATACACGCTTTTCAACGATGAAACGTTGCGACGTTTTCTGATCAACTTCGGAGCGGAATTTATTTTTTCGACGTATCTTCCGCCGGCGGCAGTCGGCGCGGCGCTTGCTGCAGTGCGGCGCGTGCGCGGATTTTCCGCCGAGGAACGCGCGGCGATGCCGGAGCTTTCGCGGCGTTGGCGTCGGCGCTTGCGCGAAATCGTTCCCGGCGTTCCCGATGGCGATTCGCCCGTGGTGCCCGTTCCCGTCGGCGAAGAATCCGAAACGATGCGCCTTGCCGCGCACTTGCGGGAACGCGGTTTTCGCGTCGGCGCAATTCGTCCGCCGACTGTTCCCGCGGGAACGTCGCGCTTGCGAATTTCGCTCAATCGCACGTTGACCGACGAACAGCTCGCGCGCTTCGCGGAAGCCTTTCTAATTTCTAATTCCTAATTTCTAATTTTCCACCCTCCACCATTCACCATCTTCCCATGTTCGTCATTTCCGGCTGGGGCATTGCTCCCGAATCCGTCGCGCCGCTTTTCCCTGCGGGAACGCGCGTGCTTGCGCCGACGCGCGAAAACATCGCTTCGCTCGCGGGCGCGCAACGCGTTGTCGGATATTCGCTCGGAGCGTTTCTTTTGCTTGAAGCCGCCGCGCGCGGAGAATTTTCCTGCGCGGACGTTTCGCTCTTCGCGCCGTTTCTCGCGTTCCCGCGCGAGGCGGGCGCGGGCGGAAAAATTGCTGCAACGCAGGTGAAATTTTTGCGGCGTTGGGCGGGAAAAAATCCTGCCGCCGCGCTCGCGGATTTTTACGTGCGCGCCGGGCTTTCGTTCCCGCCGCCTACGGCATCGGACGCGCTCCCGTATCGCGCCGAAGATTTGGATGCAGGGTTGGAAATTCTCGCCACGGCGAAGCTCGACGGCGTTCCCGCAAACGCGCGTTCGTGGAAAATTTTTCTCGGAGAAAATGATGCGTTGCTCGACGCGCAAGCCGTTGCCGCAACGTTCCCGGAAAATCCCGTCCGCATCGTTCCCGCGGGAACGCACGACCTGCAAACGCTGATTCTAACGGATA
>CAVEBA010000110.1:0-6197 GCA_963613695.1 Sphaerochaetaceae bacterium | reverse complement strand
CGCGGGAACGCCTTAGCCGAGGGCGGCGAGAAATGCCGAAAGTCGCGCGCGGTTCAGATCGCTTCCGTCTTTTTTACCTATGTCTGGCAGAGCCCTGCGCCTAACATATCCTTAAGACTTTCGTCTTAAGACACTTGAGTATCGTTGCCGCGACGAATATCGTCACGGCGGCGGCGACACTTTTGCCATCAAAACGACATCTCATAAAAAATGCGATAACGACGAATTGGACGACATAAATTTCAAGCGTTATCGACGAAATAAAATGCAATGCCTTTGCCTTGTCTTTCGCAATCCCTCCGGAGAAGATTTGGATCAACTTAAAAACAAGAACGGAAGACAAACAGGCAATCGGCGGAGAAAATATCTGAAGCCACCGCTCGGCAGAAAAATCCATGGCGAAATCAAGCAAAACTCCGTGAAAAAGAATAAGGAATATCACGAAAAAAATTAATAATAGAACTCGACGAGGCGAAAATTCTTCTCGTCGTGGCAACTGCGCCCCCAAAAGCATTGCAAAAAAATATGGATACCATCGAATAAAATAGCGTCCGCCTTGCATAATGTATGTCTCGTGCGGCTGCGCAAAAAACACACCGAAATATGCCACGCACACACACGCGCAACACAAAATAATACGCCGCCGAAAAATTCCGACACAAAGGTAGTATACGGGATAGAAAAATATGATTGCATTTAAAAACCAATATTTATCCAACAATAGGACTTCCCGAAGCGTATAGGATTTATATATTCCGAAGCACCAACAGATGAAGTAAAACAGCCAAACGCTCGGAAAAATTTTTGAGTATCGACGAATAAGCCATTGTCTAAATTGTATTTTCCCGCAATCGGAAAGAGCATATCCGGAGACAAGGAAGAAAAGAAAATTTCCGATGTTCCCGCAATAGTCAAACAACGCCCCGCACGCTTCCCACGATTGTAGAAGTGAAAGATGGAAGCCCGTAATCAAAAAAATCGCAACTACGCGAACTGCCCCGATTTCATTCATACAAAAAAAAGAGAGGGCGACAACAAGGTTGTTGCCCTCTCCCCCGAATAGAGAATCAATACCTATAGCCCGAACGATGGGAATAATGGGAAGAATGAGACCTATGGGATTGGTGAGACGAATGCGACCAATGTCCGAGACGATAGTCGACGACATCGGGAACTGCGTCTGAGAAATACAGGGCAGAATCATCCGACACCGCTTTGACAGCTTCATCACGAGCCGCAAGCTCCGTTTTCAGTGAATCCACAGAACTGCCTTCATTCGCGAAGAATGTAGGAACAATTCCGAGAATCGCGGAAACGGCAAGAGCCAGTTTTTTCAACATCGTGCTTTTCCTTTGGTTAATTATTAATGTGTTCTATGGGTGAAATTCCTTTGCTGAGCAAAGAACCGCTTGTTGAGAACACTCCGCAACAAGAAGATTTTTCCGAACAGGAATCGCAGACCGGAAGATAGGTCTGCTTCCATTCCGAAATTGACTGCACCGCAAATTCCCAGACCGATCTCGGCAATAGACAACGCGGTATATTGTAAATAGAAACATCCATTCCCGCAGCATCAAGAAACAGAACGGCATCTGCCAAATCTTTCGTGTAATCGACGGGGTCGACCCAAATTTGCGAGTAATTTTTCAACGCGTTCCCGCAAATTTCCTGCCCCATGAACGCGACGTGGCAAACGAACGGAAAATTTCTATAGACAAATTCGGAAAACGATTTCAGATATTTGTGGTTCGCCTTGGAAATCACGGGACGGAGCTCAATATTCTGTTTCAGTTTCCCGAGATTCATTATCCCATGAACAGCGCGTTCAAAACCCAAGTAGGCGCCGTTCATTTTTTTCATTACGTCCGGCGTATCCGCGTGAAACGAAACACAAAACAACGTATTCAACGGTGCGCTGAGCGCCACTTTTTTTGCGAGGGTAAAATCAGAGAGACAGATTCCGTTCGTCAAAACGGAGACAGCCGCCGCAGGAAAGCGCTTCCGGATTGTCTGAAAATAGCGGATAACGCGATCCGGAAACAGAAATGGTTCTCCTCCGGTGATGCAAATCATTTCCGGCGCATGTTCGAGCAATCTCAAAATTTCGAGATTCCGCCGATGATGGACGAGCACATCTTGTTGTGGAGGTTGCGGGCACATTGGGCAACGAGCGTTGCAAGCCTCGGAAATGAAGAGACAATTTCCTTTGGGAGCATCGACATCCCATAAGACTTCACAAGACTGCCCATCACCGTTAATCAACAGAATATCTCCGTCTTCGATTTCATGGTTTTCTTGAACAACAATCGGGTAGCGCGACGGAAAATGTTTCCTCGTCGCGCCATCGCAAAAGAATGCGCAATCTTTCCGCCCCCAAAATTTTTCTTTGCGGCTCGCCCGCAAGACCATGCCTTCCTGCGGAATTACGCAGTTCTTTTTCAAAATTGTAAGAGAAAGCGTTTTCATATTTATCCTATCCAAGAACAGATGATGTTGAAAAATTCCTTGTCCGTTCGAATTTTTTCAAAAAGATAATCGAATATCCCCTGCTGTTTACGGCAGAAGAAGCTGCTACGTTTTACACCGACGATACTACCCGTTTCCTGATAATTTCGGAAAACGTCAACCCCGCAATAAACGCGATATGCGCAGGACGAACAACACGGAACCGTCTCGATACAGCTTTCTTTCGTTATATTCCGAATGACGTTCCCGTTGAAAATTTCGTCATAGGTGTTTTCAAAAACGTTGCCCATCTTAAACTTCGAATCTCCCATTCGGGCAAGCATTCGTGCTTCATCCGCCGGATACACGTTCCCGTCGTAATCGTAAATCGCTCCGCTAATTCCCGCGCCGGACGGAGACTGCAAATCTACGAACCCTGTCGGGAAACTTGAAATGATTCTGCGAGCAAGCAGCGCCGTATAAAATTCCTGAAAGCGAACTCCCTTTTTATTCAGCTCAATAATGTATTCCAGTCCTTTTTTATACATCTCCACGAACTTTTCCGGAGAATAAAATAGGTTGTTCAGATACGCCTCACCGTAGGGATTCAAACAGCGAAAAAAGATTCCCGGAAACTCCAGCTTCACGTATTCGTCGATAATTTCAACAATCCGGTCGAGCGAAGCGTTAGATGTTGTCATCAGCGCAGAAACCTGATCGTGCCCGAGCGCCTCCCGTGCAAGTTTCAGTTGAGAAACAAAGCGCTCATAACTGCTTTTCCCCGATCGCGTCGGACGGTTAAAGTCGTGCAAATCCGCAGGACCGTCGAGCGATGTAGAAAGTGAAACCTTGTGTGTTTTACAGTATTGGAAATCCGCATCCGTCAACGCATAAAGATTCGTGCAGGCAACAAAACTGATGCGCTTACCCGCAGTTTTGTTCAACACTTCCGCGCGTTCGACACTCGCCTTAATAGCGTTCCAATTCAGTGCTGCATCGCCACCCTGAAATTCGATTGTGATGTCTTTGCTCGGCGACTGAAAAATCATTTCCGTTGCTTTGGCGGCAACTTCCGGCGACATGTCATATTTTCGGGCGTCTTCGTCGGCACTCGAAATTTGGCAATAGCGGCATTTATGATTGCACCTCAACGTTACGACCAACATGTGCAACGAGGTGAACGACCTCAAAAATTCTTTCCGATTGCGATAGCGCAATGCGGAAAGCTCCACGGCAACGGGAACGTTTTCCGGAAGGGCAATAAAATTATTGCTCTCTAATTCATGGCGTTTTTCCTCCGACAGCAAATCCGCGTCCCCGTTTTTCAGAAGCTCAAAGTCGTCATGCGAAAGGAACGCGTAGTTCCCGCACTCGCTCGTGATTAGAACGTGGTCGGGAAATTCTCGAAACTCGAATGGGAACAATCGATACTCCATTTTAGACTTACTTCACGGTTATCGGAGAAAACGCCTGCCGGACAATCATCTCGCGCAGCTCGCCGAACTGAACGTTCAGATCCCGTCGCACCTGTTGACGAACCAGTTCTGCCCGAAATCTTTTCGCAAGCGCTTCCAGTGCCGCCGTATCCGTTCCCGAGAAAGAGACCGTAACGTTTCCGCCGTCTCCGCCGGAAACGCTGACGTCCGACTCATTCTGAAACAGTTGCACACACGCCAAGATTGCTTCGCGTTCATACAACGCTTTTTCCAAACTTAAGGTTAACTCATTAATCATAATTTTATTTCCGAAGTCGTAAGTTAAGGTATTCCTTTTGCGGAACAACTCCACGTTGCAGAAAATCCCATCGTAAGCGTCCCATTTCTGAACTCCAATTTTGCAAAAAAAAAACGGTTTGCAAGGAAAACTATCTCTGAGCGACCTCCAAAACAATCTTCGCAAGAATGCACCGAAGTATTCTTTCGTCCGAGAACACGCACGAATAACAGATTCCTTATTTTAGTTTCGCGCTTAAAAGTAAAATAAAAAACCGTTCCCGCGGGATGCGGGAACGGCTTTTTTGCGTGGCGCGGGAACGCCTTAGCCGAGGGCGGCGCTAAGAAATCGACCCGCATTCCCACAGGAACAAAGCTTTCGACCAGCGAAAGAAAACCTATTCACTCAATGCGGATTTTATTTTTTGGATGCAAGCAGACATGTCGCCTCGCAGTTCATAGACCCAAAATCGAAGCACACGCCAACCGGCGGCACTAATCTGCGCATCTCGCCAAATATCGTCGAATTTTCGTTGCCCATCGTAAGTCGTATGCCAGCGCACGCCGTCTACTTCCACGTCCAATTTCACATTTCCGCGTAGCACTGCGAAATCTAAGCGCCGTCCAGACAACGGGTATTGCGAAATGGCGTCGATTCCCGCTTCTTTCATCGCTTGAGCAAGGCGTTCTTCCCAAACGGATTCGAAATGGGGGCGCAGTTCTGCCGAACGCGGCGTTCCCGCCAAGTCCGCCAATTCCCGCAACGGCGGGAAATCCGAATCCGCGCAACGAGATCGGTCTCCGACAATTGTCAATGCACATTTCGCACGGCTCGCCGCCACGTTGTAGATGTAACGATTTTCCTCGGACGCGACATACCATTTTTCACCGGAGCTAAGCGTTGAAACATAACCCGTCATAAAAATGATGACATCGCGTTCATCCCCCTGAAACCCGTTTACCGTGCCGATGACAAGCTTCGCAGAAAAGCAATCGCGAAACCGAACCAGCCGCTCTTCTAATTTTTCCGCTGTTTTTTTCAGCGGAGTAATTACGCCGACACTTCCCGTAAAAGACGGATTATTTTTCAGTTCTCCGAGGCGTTTTTCGACGGCTTGCATTTCCCCCTCGAGAGAATCTCTGACGTCAATCCAATCGACACCCGGGCGAAGCCCGAGTGCACGAGTTTCCGCAATGGAAAAAACGTCCAACTTCCCACTGTAAAACACTCGGTTGAAATACTCGGCGATTTCCGGATTGCATCGGAAATGCGCGCGCAAGAATACAACGGGGCACCGCGTCACGACGCTGTATACACTTTCTTCCAAATAATCAAACGCGAGGAACTTGTCTTCCGTTAAGTTGTGATGTTTTCTCAAATACTCGTTGCGCACCGGACGAAGCGTTCTGACCGGCGGGAATTGGGCGGGATCTCCGATTGCGACGACCCCTTTGGCTCGAAACAACGCGGGAACAAGCGGCGCAACATCACATTGTGAGGCTTCATCAATAATCACGCGATCAAAAATCCCGGGGAGACACGGCGATGCTTGGCGCAAAGAAAGCAAGGTTGAAGCCCACGCCGGAACGATCCTCAAAATTTTTGAAAATTTCTCCAATGCGAAAGTGACATCGTCCGGAATGCTTTTCTTTTTGAAACGTTTCTGAAATCCGCGCATATCCGCCGAATCGAATTCTGTTTTCTTCAAGAGCTCGCATGCCAACGCTCTCCACGCATTTTCACGAAGGCGAACTTCCAAACGTTGCAAAACCTCCATTGCGCGTTCCTGCGAAAAATCCGATTCGTCCGTTGCGTTTTCATTTTCCAAGTCCTTCCGGCGACGAATATTCTTTTCAAAGATCAACATTCTGGCAGCAGTGCGGCGAAGGCGTCTTTTGACGAGCGCGACATCGCAGATACGCCACTCGACATCGGGACACACAGAAGTCAAGCGCGCCATTGCGGCATTATGCTTGCGTTCCCGAAAAATTCTCCAAAACAGCAACGCCACGAAAGCGCGAAGCCCACCACCGCTCGGT
>CAVEBA010000109.1:0-6208 GCA_963613695.1 Sphaerochaetaceae bacterium | reverse complement strand
GGGGAATTTCGTTCATTGGCGCAGAGCATAAATCGTTTCGGGAACTCGGCAAGCGGAAAAGGGAAATTTCGCCGAAGACGAAAAAAGAGCGCCAAGGACGCGGCAAGCAATAGCGCAGGGCAACGCTACGAATCCGGAGAAAAATATTAAGCACCGAAAGGGCGAAAGCCGGCGTTCCCGCGCTTAATTTTCGAAAAAAGGGCTTGCGTTCCTTTCGAAAAAAGCGTTTTCTCTGCCCTCGTTTCCATTTGTTGCAGGGTGGAGCAGCTCGGTAGCTCGTCAGGCTCATAACCTGAAGGTCTTAGGTTCAAATCCTAACCCTGCACCCAATTTCAAATGTCCGCGATGTCGTTTTTCGGCATCGCGGGCATTTTTTTCGGCGGGAAAATGAACGCTTTCGTGCGCACCTGCACCCACTGCTTTTCCGAAAGCTTCGTCGGCTTCCCGTTCGGAGCTTTCATCCACGTTCCGTTTTCTTTCGCCTTGCGCTCAATCTCCGCCGCTTCTCTCTGCGTCTCCGTGTCCCCGTGAGAGTTTTCTTCACGGGCAGAAAAACGGATGTCTCCCGAATTTCCCCCTTGACCTTCCACTTCACCGAGTGCACTATTTGCAAAGTCCTCTTCCGTAAGGAGAGACGGATTCCCGCGCTTTGACGCTTCCGCAGGCAATTGGAGCCTGTTTGATTGCAGATAAGCGCGGGATTTTTTTTGATTCACGTAGAGCGCAAGCCCGTCGGCAAACATTCCGTTGATTGACGCAGGATTTTTTCCGTAAATGCTCGCAACCGCGTTAACTTGGTGTCCGCCTCCGCTTTCGTTCACGTCGAGTTGAAGCGCGACGATTGAGTTGTTCCCGTTCGCGGAATCCTTGATTTCCATCAGCACGACAAGCGAGTTAGGATTCGTCCGCGAGCGAAACACCGCAATCGGATTGTCGATATTCGTCAGAAGCCCGCGAAGCTCTTTCACGCTCACACCGTGCTTCACCACCTCGACACCGCTTCCGTGCGATTATTCCTGCGGAATAATGTCCTGCATTGCGGAGGAGACACGTGCGCGCTAAACTGCCTTTGTATGTGGGGTCTAATCGGTATTTTTTTAACGCTCTATCTGTCGAAGTGGATTTTTTGGCTATATGTTGATGAGCCAAAGTTGGCACTCCGATATTTCATCGGATTCCTCCTGCTTGAAGGCATTGGTATCGCGGTTAGCATCGTGGGCGGGAAATTATCAGGAGCAGGTACAGGCGAAGCGTTCTTGGCGTGTTTGATCAGAACCGCTATCGCTTGTTTTATTGGGTTTGTTTTTTGGACAGCCTACTATTTCATTTTTGTTTAATGATTCTTTGAAATCTTAAAAGCGCTTGAAAAACATCGGTTTCGCGACGAAGATTTTCGGCGACATGAGCCGTTCCCGCACTCACGAAAAATTTTCCGTCGATTCTTCCTCGCCGTCGTTCCCGAAAACCGCGTTTTTGCTCGGGGCGGGCTTGGGAACGCGTCTGCGACCGCTGACCGAAAATTGCCCGAAGCCGCTTTTGCCGCTTGGCGGAAAGCCGATGATTTGCCGCGCGATGGATGCGTTGCTCGCGCTCGGCGTCGAGCGTTTCATCGTCAACACGCACCACGTGGCGCACGCCTATGCGGAAGCGTTCCCGCGCGGCAATTACTGCGGCGCGCCGGTGGCGTTCGTGCACGAGCCCGTTTTGCTCGAAACCGGCGGCGGGCTGAAAAATATCGAGCCGTTGCTCGTTCCCGCGGACGAAAATTTGCTCGTGTATAACGGCGATGTTCTCGCATCGCTCGATTTGCGCGCGCTCGTCGCCGAGCATCTGCGTTCCCGCGCGCTCGCGACGTTGCTTTTGCGCACGGACGCTCGCGGGAACGTGAACGCGACCGACGATGCCGCCGCGCCGCGTCCGGGTTGCGCCGTTGTCGAAGATTTGCGCGATCGTCTCGGGCGCGCGGGAACGCGGCGTTGCCGTTTCACGGGAATTTACGTCGTTGCGCGAAAATTTTTTGACGAAATTCCCGCCGGGAAAATCGAAAGCGTTGTCGAAGCGTTTTTGCGTGTTGTCGCGCGCGGGAACGGCGAAATTCGCGGCGTAATCGACGATGCGGGAACGTGGCGCGATCTCGGAACGCCCGAAGAATACGCCGCCGCCTGCCGCGAATTTTCTCTCGGCGAGTCAGACATTTTCGTAGCGCGGGAACGCTCTACGTGTGAAAATCAGAAAACGTTGCACTCCAAAAAAAAATAAAGAAATACGATGAGCTATCGAAAAATTTTTTGCGCCGCCGCGCTGTCGGTGTTTTTGACCGTTCCCGCGCTGTCTGCGGGAGAATCCGCGCCCGCCGAAGTTGCCGCTGCGCCGGACGTTCCCGCGAACGCGGAAAAAAATCCGTCGGCGGAATGCGCGACGCAAATTTCCCGCGTTATCGTGTTCCCGAGCGGCGCACGCGTCACGCGTTCGGCGGAGATTTCGCTTCGCGCGGGCGTGCAGGAAATACTTCTCGCGGGAACGCCGAAAAATCTTTTTGCGGGAACGCTCACGGCGGAAACGACGGCTCCCGGCTCGCGCGTGCTTTCCGTCGCGGTTGAGCATCGCGCGTGCGCGAGTTCGCCGACGCTTTCCGCAGAGTTTGCCGCCGCGCGGGAAAAGCGCGATCGCGCCGTGGCGGAGCACGTTGCTCTGGCGAATCGCCACGCGGAAGCCGTTGCGCGCTTGCGTGCGCTCGACGCGTTCAAGCCTTTCGGCGCGGCTCAAAAAAATCGCGCATCGAACGAAACCGCGGCGGAGCAGGACGAGAGATTGCCGTTCCCGCTGGTGTTTGACGCGAACACGGCGCTCCGCGCGTCCGCATTTCTGAAAAACGCCGCCGAGGACGCGAGCAAGGAAGTCGTTCGTTTGAAAAAAGCGCTCGACGCGGCGGGCATCGAACGCGAAATCGCGGAGGACGCGTTGCGAAAACTTCAAGCCGAAGCGCAGGAAGAAACTGCGTTCGTGCGCGTGCGCGTTGCCGCCGATGCGCCGTGCGCGGGAACGCTTTCGCTGAATTATTTCGTAGAGAATGCGCAGTGGCGTCCGAGCTACGACATCGTCGTCGATCCCGCGGCAAAATCCGCCACGCTCGTTTCCTACGGCATCATTCAGCAGACGAGCGGCGAAAACTGGGACGGCGTTCCCGTGACGCTCTCGACCGCGGACGTCAGCGAAGTTGCGGATTTGCCGGAGTTTCAAAAAATTTTCATCACGGAACGTTTTCGCGGGAACGGGAACGCGTTCGTCTCCGCGTTTTCTTCCTCGGGTAGCAAAAACTCCAAAAAAAATGTGAAGCAATCGTTTCTCCCGCAAGCGCTTGCTTCGGCGCCCACCGTGCTGAGCAACGCATCGGCGAATCGCATCGCGTTGAAAGACGGCCGCGAATTTTCCGGCGCGCAGGACATTCGTTATTTCAACGGAAATTACGTTTTCAAAAAAGCGGACGGCGCGCTCGCGCAAGTCGCGGCGGCTGATGTCGCGGACATTTCGCAAAATTACAAGGAAACACAGGCGGGTGCCGAGAGCGTTCCCGCGTCGAAGCTGCGCAATCCGGCGTATGATTTGCGCGGGTTGGATTTTCGCCGTGAGTTGGTGCGCGCGGAAATGATTCCGGCTTCGGGAACGCCGCGCCGTTGTCTGATCGGCAGCGAAACTTACGCCGGCGATTTTTATTTGCAGCTTGCGCCGGCGTCCGACGAAAACGCGTATCGCATGCTCGCCGTGACGAATCGCGATTTTCGTCCGATTCTCGCCGGCCCTGCGAATATTTTTTACGGCGCGGATTTCATCGGCGAAACGCAAGTGCCCTACACGTTGCGCGACGGGAGCGTGCGGATTCCGCTCGGCGCAGATCCGCGCGTCGCCGTCAAACGCAAGGTCGTGAACAAAATCGAAACCGTCGGCACGTTCTCGAAATCTCGCCGCAAAACCGTCGAAGTTTCGGTGAAAATTGACAACCGCACGCCGGAGAAAATTCGCCTTGTTTGCGACGAAGCCGTTCCCGTGAGCGCACTCGACAAAATCGAAGTTTCCTCGCCGGAATTTTCGCCGGAGACGAAAAATTTCGACGAAAAAACCGGGCTTGCGACACGCGTTTTCTCGCTCGATGCCGAACAGAAAATCGAATTGAAGACGAAATATTCAATCGATTATCCGGAAAATTTCGCCCTGCGGGAACGCGTCCGCTAAACCGCTTCGCCAACGCACAGAAAGGATTTTTTTGAAATGAAAAATACATTTATCGCCGCTCTTGCTCTCGCCGCGCTCGCGCCGTTCGGCGTTCCCGCCGCGTTTGCCGCCGATGAAATTGCGCACGCCGTGAACGCCGTTTCCGTGTTTACGGATCGCGCCGTCGTTACCCGCACGGGAACGGCGCATTTGAAAAAAGGTAAAAACGAAATCGCGTTTTCAGGCATTCGCGACGGCATCGATCTGCGCTCGATTCGCGCGGGAACGCGCGTTCCCGATGGCGTGAAAATTCTCGGCGTTTCGTGGGAGCGCAACATTTCTCGCACGGCGAACAACGAAAAAATCGCCGCGCTCGAAGCGCAACTCGACGAGCTGAACGAACGCAAAACGCTCGCAACCAACGCGCTGAATTCCAATCGGGAACGCTTGCGCGTGATGCGGGAATACGAACGCTTTTTCCGCCGCTCCGTCGGCGAACAAAGCATCGGCGGGAACGGCGGTGAAACGTGGAGCACGGATGCCGCCGCGCTGAAAAACGAAATCGATTCGATTTTTACTCGCATCGAAGAAATTTCCGAAGAGCTTCGCCGGCTCGAAAACGATATTCGCCCCGTGCGCGAAGAGCTCGCAGAAATTTACGGCGACGGCGATGCGTGTCGCACGCTTTCGCTCGTCGTCGCGCTTGAATCCGATGCGGAAAAAGACGCGGAAATTTCCGTTGCCTACACGACGCACAGCGCGAGCTGGACGCCGCATTACGCCGCGCGAATCGACCGCGATGCGAAAACGCTCGAATTTTTCTACGACGGCGAAATTTCGCAAAACACCGGCGAAGATTGGAAAAATGTCGCGCTCACGCTTTCGACGGCGCAACCGCAAGTGAGCGCGCTCCCGCCGCGCGTGCGTCGCGTCGAGCTCGTCGGCGCGCCGGTCGTCGATCCCGAGGCGCGGCAAATTGTCGAGCGTGCCGCGCCCGTTTCCGCGAACGCGCGCGTTGCCGCAAATGTCGCGAAACCGTTGTCGGACGCTGATAGCGCGGGAATCGGCGAGTCGTTTTCTCGCGTGCGGGAACACGGCGCTGTTGTGAATTTCGAAATTGTCGGCGCGCACGATGTGCCTTCGGGAACGGCGGCGCCGCGCGTTTCGATTGCGCGAAAAGTTTTCGGCGATGTCGAGCTTCGCGCCGAAGCCGCGCCGCGCTTGCGTTCCGATGTCTACTTGCGCGCGAGCGCGAAAAACGAAACGCGCTATCCGATTCTTCCGGGAACGCTTTCGATTTTCCGCGACGGTGCCTACCTCGGCGAAAGCACGCTGAAATTCGTTCCCGTCGATGCCGAAATCGCATTTTTCGCGGGAACGGAAGATTCGTTGTCCGTCGCGTTTGATGAGCTTTCGCCCGTGCGCGTCGAGCACGGCGCGTTGGCGTCGACATTTTCCGGCGCGAAAACGACCGAGGCATCCGGCGATGTTTATACGCTCACCAATCTCACGGGAACGTCGCGCAAAGTGCGTCTGCGCTCGCAGATTAAAGTTTCCGAAGTGGACGACGTGAAAATTTCGATTCTCGAAAAAAATTACGAACGCATTCCCGCGACAACGCCGGGCTTTACGCTCGAAAAAGATTCCGGACTCGTTTTCTGGGACGTGGACGTTCCCGCAAACGGCGAAACGAAAATCGTGCTCACGACAACCACCGCGCGGAAATAGCAGGCTTGCGCGGTGGGCTGGTGAACTGGAGAACTGGTTGACTGGTGAAGTGTGATTTTTGCCTACGGCAAAAATTTCTTGGGGGCGGAGACGTCCGGGTCTCAGCATCGAAATCCATTTTCAAGAAACTAAAAGTCCCGTAGGGACTGCCCATGTAGAAACCTCGGGCGGAAGCCCGAGGTAACGCTCGAAAAAAATATTAAGCCTCGTAGAGGCGACCCTGCGCCGGAGCAGATTCGACGCGCGCATAGGGTCGCCCTTACAGGGCTTA
>CAVEBA010000108.1:0-6249 GCA_963613695.1 Sphaerochaetaceae bacterium | reverse complement strand
GTTGAACGCTTTCAGCTTTGCGCGCACGATTTCAGCGACGCGGCGGAGAAACGCACCGTCCGTTTCCGAGTTTTGCACGAGACATTCGCGCGGGAGCGCAACGCCGCGGAGGGAATCTCCGCACTTTGCGGAGTATCCGTTTTCGGATGCGATTTTTGCGAGCACGGAGTCCGCCGTCGCATCTTCGCTCCACTCGCGGGAACGCACGGTTTTGAAAAGTTCCTTTTGCTTGTCCTCGCCTCCGCTTGCGCGGGAAATCGCCTTGCATGTAAGCTCCACCGTTGCGGGAGCGAGCGTTGTCTTCACCTTGTGCGCGTGAAAGAGTCCGAAATCTCGCATCACGCCGTCGGCGAAACCGAGCACGAAACGAATCTTGCACTCCGGGAACGGCACTTCGGCGTTCCCGTCGGCGTTGTCGAATTTGAGCGTGAGCGAATCCGACGACCATCCCGCGCCGTCCGACGCCGTCGCGGACAAAAGCCGCTTGCCCAGCGTTGCCGTCGCGTCCTCGCCGTCGAGCTCAATTATGTATCTCGCTGCCCTCATCGTATCACGCTGTGCGCCGTCGTTCCTTGCTGTATCGCTTCCATCACATCCCCGTTGCGATACGTGTCTTCAACAGGGACATACCCGTAATAAAGCCCGCCCGTGCATTCGCCCGGCTCCGTAATCAGGACTGTCGTAAGCGTAGTCGTTACCGCAGAAACCACCGCCTCCGTGTCCGTAATCGTGTCCGTTTCCGTCTCCGTCTGCGTCAGCGTCTTCGTCCGCACATCCACAACAGCCGGCACATACTCCTGCGTAAGCGTCGTTACTTCGTGAATCGTAGTCCCCGAATCCCATTGCCATTCCCACTTCACCGTGCGAATCGTGTCCTCCGTCTCAACAAGCGTGTTCGTCTTCGTCGTGTCTTCGACGACTTCCACCTTCACCGTGTTCGTGCCGGTCATCGTCTCGTATTCAAATTCGCCTTCGGCTACCGTCTCAGACTTCTCCCAAACCACCGTCGTCGTAATCGTTTCCGTCTCCGTCGTCGTGTCAATCTCAGTCTCCGTCATCTCGACATCCGTCAGCGTGTCGACCAGCGTCGCCGTCGTTTCCGTCGTGCGCACCAGCGTTTCCGTCACCGTCGCGTCAACGCCGACCACGGTTACCGTCTCCGTCGTTGTTTCAGTCATCGTAACTCCGGCAGTCTCAATCAGCGTTGTTTCAGAGCCGATATACGTGTCCGTCTCAACAATCGTCAACGTGTCTTTCAAAATCTCCGTCACGGTCGCAGTCGTCGTCGCGTCGACCAGCGTCTCCGTTTCAATCTCCGTCAGCGTCGTCGTGCCGACTTCCTCCTCGACTAACGTCGTAGTCGCCCCGATGCGCGTCCACACTACCGTTTCCGTCGCCGTCTCATACGCAATGTCAACCAGTTCCCATCCGTTAGGCACCAGCGTAACCGTGCCCGGATCCACCACAACAACGGTCTCAATCGTAGTCAAGCCCCACGTCTTCGTTTCCTGCAAACTCACTCCCGGCACTACTAAGGTTCCCGGGCTCGACGGTCCGCCGAATCGGTTGTCGTGGTTCTGAATCGAAAACGTGTAATAACCGGCACCGCCGACCGTATACGAACAGCTCCCCGACACATACTCTTTCGGCGGGAACTTGCCGTTCGCAACCGCCGTGCCGACACATCTCCCGTTCACCCACAGCTCCGCGTAGTCGTCCACTCCGCTGAGAGTAATTATTGAGCCCGCAGGAAGCCACGCTCCTTCCGCTTCAATCAGCGCACGCGTCGTCGTCCGCCGGATGCCCGTCTTAACCCCGGTAAGCGTCTCGCGATACTTCTGCACCATCGTCTGCGTCAGCACCTTCGTCGCCGTAATCGTGTTTATCGGAAACTCAGTGCCGCCGGTCTCTACCACCGTCGTAATCAGCGTCGTAGTCGCCGTCTCCTTGTCAGTGAGCGTCGTCGTCAGCGTGCCGCCGACAAGCGTCTCCGTCTCAATCTCGACCGGCACCAGCGTCGGCGCCCACGTCTTCGTCGTTGTCCACGTTCCGCCGATATCAATCACCGTAGTTACAACCGTGTCCGTCTCCGTAAGCGTCGTAGTCTGCGTGTTCGTAGTAAATGTTTCGCCGTAGATAAGCGTCGTCGTCAGCGTCTCCGTAAGCATCAGCGTGTCAATCCACGTCTGCGTAATTACGCCGCCGGTCTCGGTGAGCGTGGTCGTCGTTGTCTCCGTCTCCGTGAGCGTAGTCGTTGCCGTTTCAATAGGCACCCAGTCGACCTTCGTATACGTAAACGTCTCCTTCGCCGTCGTTACCGTTTCCGTCTCCGTAAGCGTCGTGCGCGTATACCAAGTCCACGTCTCCGTCTCGCTCGGAATCAGCGCCGTTGTAGTCGTTGCCGTTTCAATAGGCACCCACACGCCGGTAATCCACTCGTCAATGTGCGTGGTAGTCGTCTCCGTAAGCACAGGCACATTGATCACAGCCGTTGTCGTCGTGTTCGTCTTCGTCAGCGTGTCCGTGAGCGTAGTCGTTACCGTCGGGACAATCGCCGTCGTCGTCGTGTCCGTCGTAATCACCGTTTCAACTACGCGCGTAATCACCGGATGCCCCGTCGGCATCACTTCCGTAGTCGTGTCGTCTGTCCCGTCTGAAAAACTCATCGTTAAAATGGTGTATGGTTGAAGGTGTAAGATGGAGTGAATAGTGAATAATGAATAGTGAATAGTTATTACTTCATTTTTGCCGAAGGCAAAAATCCGCACGCTACTCCTAAACTTCTAAACATTCTCAACTCCTCAACTTTTCCTAATTCCTAATTCCTAATTCCTAATTTCCATCCATACCTCAGCTTCCCGAAGTTGTCCTTCGGGTTGTCCAAAATAATCGCCGTCCACTCGTCCGGCTCTCCATCAAAACTCTTACCGACCACGTTCTTCGGAGAAATCTCCGCCGTAATCACGCCTGCCGTCTCTTGCAATACGCGCCCGAAAACGCGGTCCTCCGCTCCGTAGTTGCGTGCCACAATCTGCTTGAACTTGTCCGCAGGAAAACCGCCGATCACTCCCGCCGCGTGCGCCGAAAGCAGATACGCCCAGCCACACCCTAAATGCGTGCACACCGCCGGCTCCGTCCCATCCGTCGCCAACGGATTCTTCTCGTCCGCCACCTGCTTGCACGGCGCCTGAGGGATATAAACATAGTCCGCACGGTTCACCATCCACGGCGTAATCCACTGCTCCGGACGCAACATAATCGCGTCGCTGTCCATCTTCACCACCGCATCCAAGCCGTAGCTCTTTTCCTTGTCGTGGAACAAATGCCAATACACCCACTTCATCCCGCCGCATGCACTCAGGCACTGCAAGTGCCCGCCCGCATCAAACTCATGCTGAATCAGCTCCGGCTTCGGCGTGTCCGCCTCCACCGTCTTCGCCCACTCCTTGTCGAGAAAACGCTTCGCGTCCTCCATGTGCCGCTTGTGCACACACCACAGAAACTTCGGCGCAGTCTTCATCCCCGTGCGACCCCAGTGCTTTACAACACTGAAAATCGCACGCGCCGCCAGAGAAAAATCCGGCGGATACGTAAACGTTAAAAATCCGACTTGTCGCTCCGAGCGCGACGGCTCCGTAATTGTAAGTGTCATGGTGTATGGTGTAAGGTGGAGGGTGTAAGGTGTAGGGTGTAGTGAATAATGAATAGTGAATAGTGAATAACGCTCAGCTTAAATTTTTGCCGAAGGCAAAAATCGGCACGATACTCCTAAACTCCTAAACATTCTCAACTCCTCAACTTTTCTTCGGTGAATAATGAATAGTGAATAGTTATCAGCTATCTGTTATCCGTTAGAAAAACTCCTCAACTTAAAGAAAAAATTCGTGTAATTCGTGAAATTTGTGGATAAAAACTACGCGTTCTCCAACGCCGCAACGCGCGCCGTCAGCTCCGCGAGTTCCGTTTGTAGCGACGCAAGCGCCGTCGCATCCGCTTTCGCATCGATCGCCGCCTGCAACCCGTCAACGTCCGCAACGGCGTGCGTGTGCGTCTTCGCCGCAAGCGCGTCGGCGAGCGGCTCGACTTTGTAATACGTCATGTCCGCCGCCGGAGAATAAGTCGACGTCGAGACCGTGCCGTTCGGATCGCTCGGGATAGCCGCCGAAACGACGATAACGCCGTGCGCCGTGGTCGTATTTTTCGCGCCCCAACGCACGTTTGCCGTCGCGATGGATTGCGGCGTGTCCGTCTGCGTGATGAGTATCGTTTCGCCGGCGGGAATCGCGCCGCGCCCGTCTACGTTGCGCATCTTCCACGTCATCGCCGTTCCCGCCGTGAAAGAGTTCGGCGCAAGCCCATTCGTCGATTGGTAGGCGATTTGCCACGCCGTGCCGTCCGCACTCGCCCGCAGGATTCGCAGATAGCGCGGCACGGTCGAGTCGGATTCGCCGTGCGAGTTTCGCCGATAGAAAGAGATTTCCGCGGGAACGATTGTCGCTCCCGCTTCCGCGCCCAAATCCTCCGTCGTGCACTTCCAGCCGTGCGCGTTGATGTCGCCTTCGATCTCGCCGTGCAGGACACGCGCCCGCTCGCCGAGCATGCCGTCCACAATCACAGGTTTCGTCAGCACGCCCGTGTCCGTGTCTAACTTGTCAATCAGCACTCCCCCTTTCGTCGTGTCCGTAGCATCAGGCACCACCAGCGCCCCAGCCGTGTCCGTAGCTACCTTGGCAACCGTTCCCGCAGTCGGGTGCAACGTCTGCTCCGCACAATTCACATACGCCGCTTTGTTCGCAAATTGAATCCCGCTGTGATTCGTGCGAATGTTCAACACCAAAACCCCACTCGAAATCCCGACGCCGTTCCCGCCGACATAAACATGCCCAAGCACATTCGACGCCGCCACCTTCTCCTCGTGCGTAATCAACCGCGAGCCGACCTGCGTGCTCGCCTCCAACAGACTCTGCTCCCACGCAGCATCTCCGGCAACAAACTCCGCAATCGCAGCCTCGTTCGCCTTGATACGCGTCTCGTGGTCGGTCGACGTGTCCGACAACCGCGTTACCGAACCCTGCAAAACCGTGTCCGCCTCCGTGCGAGCAGTCGCTTCCGCTTCCACCGCCGTCTGAACCTTAGCCTCCGCAATCGAAGACAACTTCTCCGTAAGACGCGTCTCCACGCTGTTCAACTTCTCGTCAACCTCGGTAATAATCCCGTTCACAGTAGTCGAAACAGTCGTCAGCCCGCTCGCATTCGCGTTGCATTGTTCTCTCAGCTCCGCAATCGCCGTATCATACGTCGTAATCAGCTCCGAAACCTCCGTCGCCAAATCCGGATCCAACGCATCCACCCGCGCCGAAAGCGCTTTCAACGCGTCGTCAAACGCCGTAATGCGCGAAGAAAGCAAAGAAACATCCGTCGCATGGTCGGCGCGCAACTGCACAAGGGCATCCCGCACGCGCGCAATGTCCGCCGCGAGCTCGCCGCGAATCTCATCGAGCCCGCGCGTTCCCTTCACGAAGTAAATCACGTCGTCCGCGATTTTTCCTGCGGCGACAATCGCGTCGTATTCCTCGCGCGTGAGCACCTCATACTTGTATTTCCCGATGAGCTTTGCCCACTCGCGCAACTCGTCGCCGAGCTCGCCGATCCCGTGCACCATCTCGTCGATTGCGTTTTGGACAAAGTCCTGCGTCGCAATCACCTGCGTCGGATCCGTCACCAGCTCCACGATGTCCGTCGTGCCGATACCGATTACGCAACGCAGAAGCATTTCGCGGCTTGCGCCCTCGCTCGGCGCAGGCTTGTAGGCTTCGGCAATATTGCCGACGGCAAACAGCGCGCCGTCCGTGTCAAATATCCCGATCTCGCGCACCGACCAACCGCCGACGCTCGCGGGAACAGCCATTACGCAGACGATGTTTTCCGGAGCACTCGCAAGCGGAGCGCACGAAAGCATTTCTCCTCGGTAGACTTCGCGCACGAGCGCAGTCTGCGTTTCGGCAGGCTCAACGACATTGCCGTTCCCGTCGCCGAGCGCAATTTGTTTGAGTTTCACCGTCGTTCCCGAAGCAAGCGCAAAGGCAAGCTTTTGACGACCGACGGCAGTGATGATGACTTTGTAGTTTGAATCCATTGGATTGTGTAAGGTGGAGGGTGTAGTGTGGAGGGTGGATGGTGTAAGGTGGAAGGTGGAGTGAATAATGAATAGTGAATAGTTATTACTTCATTTTTGCCGAAGGCAAAAAT
>CAVEBA010000107.1:0-6299 GCA_963613695.1 Sphaerochaetaceae bacterium | reverse complement strand
GCCTCGAAGACTTGGTCGACGGGCTGAAACGAGACAAGAAAAATCTTGAAGAGGATATAAAATCACTGGATCGCAAACAAAAAACAATCTCCGCTGTTGTTTCGCAACTTGAATCAAAAAAGGCGCAGCTTGAAGCGGAAAAAGACAGGTGTAAGCAGGAATTAGACGCGCTCCAATTAGAAAAAAAGAAATTAGATTTAGATGTCCCGAGGTTGCGGCAAGAGTACGCTGGTTTACAGGAAAACATAGAGAGAAATTCTGTAAAACAGGCAGAATTGGAAACCGATGTTAAAGCTCTCTCTCGTGGAGTTGAGGTGAGCAAAGAAAAGATGTGGAAGGATTTGGAAAAAGACGACGGGCTTCCGAACATTAAATTCCGTAGTGGCGGGAAAGCATATGCGGAGAGAGTGTGGCTTGCGAATTTTAAGAAGAATCTGGAAGATAGCGGAATCGTGTTTCACGATCGCGTCGTAAATGCGTTCCACACGTGTCTGAAAATTGCAGATGCATCGCCGCTACTCGTCTTGGCGGGTATTTCCGGAACGGGAAAAAGTTTGCTTCCGGAATTGTATGCTCGGGCAATCGGGATGAACTTTCTCCAAGTCGCAGTTCAGCCGCGTTGGGACAGCCCACAAGATATGTTCGGATTTTACGATTATATGACCGGTCGATTCAAGGCAACGGAACTTTCTCGCCTGCTTTGGCTTAATGATAATTGGAACAACGGAACCGTTGCAAAAAATCATCCGGGGATGAATCTTGTTTTGTTGGACGAGATGAATCTTGCGCGTGTCGAATATTACTTCAGCGATATGTTGAGCAAGCTTGAAACACGGCGAGGACTAAATCCGAAAGATGCAGATGCGCGTCGTGCGGCGGAAGTCGTGCTTGATTGCGGGTTCGGCGAAGATGCAGTCCGGCGAATTTTTGTCGGGAACAATACGCTTTTCGTCGGAACGATGAACGAAGACGAGTCTACGCAAATGCTCTCGGACAAAGTTGTCGATCGCTCGAATATCATTCGTTTCGGGAAACCGAAAAATGTTGGAGCGAAGCCGGATAAGGGAAAGTTCTTTGGACTTTGTGCCGAAGTCAATGCGATGCGGAGCGAGGATTGGGAAAAAGAGATTCACGATCCGGACGACCAAGTTGTCGACTTGCTGAACGAAATTAACGGCGAAATGGAAAAGCTCGGGCGACCGTTCGCGATTCGCACGGCGTATTCCGTTAGGAGCTACATTGCAAATTATCCGAAAGGGACAGTTGACGGCATTTCTGCGGAAAAGGCGGCGCTGTCCGATCAAGTTGAAATGAAGATCCTGCCCAAGCTTAATGGCGTGGACAAGCAGGACGCGCAAGTGGTGGACGCGTTGAACAAACTTTCCAACAAACTTGAAGGCAAGATTGACGATGACTTGTCGAAGGCATTTGATGACGCGATAAAAAAAGAAGAGCCGTTTTTCCGGTGGCTGGGCGTTTCCCGATAACGATGTGCGCCGGAATTGGAGATTTTTTAGTTTCCGAAAAAGGCGAGAAGTTTTCCTCGTCGGAATTTCGCGATGCGGTGAGATTTCGCGATTTTTTGAACGGGAACGATTTGGGGGGCGATGCAGAACCTGAGTTTTTCGCGCGAGCTCTGGATGATATTTTTTTGAATCTTCGGTTTTCCGCAGAAACGGCGTTTGGGGATGCCACGTGTGAAATTCGCCGGCGCGTAAAAAATTCCCGAGGAGAGCTTCCGATTTCTTGGAGTCGTGTCGTGGAGATTTTGACGGAAGAAAATAAATCTCCCCCGTCGCGCTTGATTTCGCTTATCGCGCAGCAGGATTTTCCTAAATTTCGTTCCGTTTTTGATCGAATGCGCATGGTTTTGCAAAGAGAACACGCGATGCAGAATGCGGGTTCGGCTCAGCAATTGGATTCGCGCAGTCTTTTGTGGCTTGCCCGTCGTCCGGGATATTCCGTTGCCCAAAAAGCGGGCGCAAATCAGCGAATCCTTGCTGTTGTTCGGCGGAAAACCTCCAATACACTGGAAAATCGAGTACTGAAGGACTTTGTTCATCGAGCGCAACTTGAAGCGATTCGTTATTTGAAAGATTTTGAGAAGGATTTTAAAGATTCGCATCGGCTGCGTGAAGTCGCGCGAATGAAAAACTTTTTGCACAACGTATCACAACGCGAAATTTGGAAAGATGTGCGCTCGATTTGCGGATTCCCTGTTCCGAACTACGTTTTGCTACACGATCGTGTTTACGGAATTATTTGGAATTTGTATCAGAAGATTCTCCGGCAGATACATGTCAAGGAGCTTGCGTGGGGGAAACGGCATTTGGTTTTCGCAGAACTCGTTCGGCTTTGGCTTTTCGCGCGTCTTGAATTGGCTTTGGAACGGCGCGTGTTTGCTTCAGAAATGTGGGTAGACGCGAAACCTACCGGTAGCGGTTTTTTGAGAAACACGAATTTTTCTAATGTTTTTTTCTGCGGGAGCGATATTTTTGAGTGGCGCGATGCGCCTCCGAATGCGTGTCGTTTTTTCAAAAACGGTCGAGAAGTGCTGAACGTGGTATTCGCATATCTGCCGAAGGGCACAGATGCGAAGAGAATTTTTGCGCAGAGCGATCTTGGTGCACAGACATCCTATATCGTCTACAACGCCGGAGTCTCCGATTTGCCGAAAAATTTTGCGGGTGGAAATTTCGCGGAAATTAGAAAAATAAAAGAAATCGACGTTGCCGTCTCCGGCGTTCTTTCACAAATTTTGAACGCGTAGTTTTGTTCAAGGTATGAGGATTGATGTTTTTGACCTGAGCGGGAAATTGGTGCGCGAGAATTTTGATGTCTCGGCAGGCATTGATGCGTGGACGAGTAAGCCGAAATCGCGTTCCCGTGTGGCGGTCGGCGAGGTTTTGGTTTTCCCGAAAGGCGGAAATCGGCTTCCGTATCTTCAAGATCCTCGAAAGCCACAACTCTGCGATTTTCTGCACAACGGGAGCGGAGACATTTCTTTCTCCTACGAGAATGCCTCGATTGTGGACACGATTTTCGCAGAAAATGCGAATGGAATCTCCTCTCGGGAACGCTTTGATAAACTTCAAAAATACATTGCGGCATTGAATTTTTCCGAGGAATCTGAGGCTAATATTATTGCCGTTTCCGATGAGTTTTCATCCGAAATGCAGGAGCAAATTTTGATTGGAAGCGGAGGTTTTCGTTCCCGCACACGTTTGCTTTGGCGTTCCGTTGCGGCGGTGCTTGGCGCGGAAAAGTATTTGTTGGAAAACGGAGCGAAGGAAGGAAGCAAAGTCGCTGTTGTTGATGTGCAACGAACGCGGACAAATGTTTCGGTGCTTACCTTGACGGACAACGGGGGCGCGCATTTGGTGCCACAGCGAAAGTCGTATCGAAATCAAAATGCGCACCTGCAAGGTTTTGAGAAATTTGTCGAATATCAATACGGGGCGGATGACGGAGTTCTTAACGCATTTTACGAACACACGTTTCGCGGGAACAGAGACGAAGTCGCCATTTGGAACGAGAGTGAGAAAAAGTTCGAAACGAAAAGGTTTTCTTTGCACTCGAAATTCGCTTCTGTGAATCGCATAGTCCGCGTTCCCGAGAGCTCAGATTTTTGCATTCTCCTCGGCGAAAACGTTTCTGCGGATTGGGTTTCACTTCGCGGGAAAACAAAGCTTATCACTGAGCGAGATGATGAAAATTTTGTCTGCGAGGGTTGCGCAAAATATGCCGCACGAAAAAAGTCGGGAGACGGGTGCCCTGTTTATTTTGATGAGTATGAGGGGCTTTACATTGCTGTTTCCGTTGCGGACGAAAAAGGCGAACGTGTCGAATTGCGCGAATTGGTGCCGCCGAACCCGAAATGTGCCGGTGGCGAAAAAATCGACGGTATTGAAAACGACGATTGTTATATTCGTGAAAAATGGGGGAAAGTAGATTTTTATCTTTGCGAAGGGTTCCCGAAATCTAACGACAATGATGCGTTGAAATTGCTGGGACAGAATTTTGAGAAAACAGAGAAGAAGATTAACCTGAAACTTGTTTCTTTCGTGAATCCGGGGCAAGGGCTCGCCATCGTGAACGCGAATGCCGAAGCGTTCTCTCGTCCTGTTAAAATGGATTTAACGAAAATGACCCCGGCAGGGAAATCGCTCGACGATTTGAACAACGAAATGAACCGTAGCTATCCGGTTGATATGCCGGGCGTCAAGGCGAGATCGAAGTTGTGGTGGAAGTCCGACAATCGGATTAAGGGAGGAAGTGTTTGCGCCTATGTCAAAAACTATATGAGCGGGACGGAGGGCTACAACGGGGACGGGAACTTGTTCAGAAAAACGACTTATCCGAATCTGCAAATCGCAGGTTTGAAACGATACGAGCGAATTGATGTTTTCGGTTCCGTTGATGGGTATGAGCTACCGAGCGACATTGGTGGATTCAATTTTGATGAATTGTTTTCGCGCCTTGCAGAAGATTTCAATCGGAAGCCGACGAACGATATTCTCGGTATGATCTCGTGGACTTACCAGCGCAAAAATCCGCAGTTCGGTAAAGTGAAAGAAGTTGCGCGAAATTTTATTCTCCATGGGGATTGTTCCGGACTCAATGTCGTACGTCTTTTTACCGTTTGCAAAAACCTTTTTTCCGAAAAAAAGGATCTTCAGACCTTTTTTAGAAAATTTCTCGAGAATATTCCATCCAGCCCTAAGTGTTTGTGTCATTGGTGCCGAGCGATGTTCGGAATTCTGGTAAACAACCCCGGCATGCTGAAATACGCGGGAACGGATAAAGATATTAAAGCCTGCATCGAGAAACTGTCTCAATTGTATAAACCATCGCAAGGGAGTAATACCCGTCTGGAGGTGTTGAAGTGTATGCTTTTCTTGCTTGGGCGGCGTAGATACAGTCGCAATTTTTTGCGAGGCGCGAAAGAAATCTCCGAAATTAAACGCTGTTTGCGCGAAGTTGAAAAAACGACACCGTCAGAGGATGCGTGGCGCGAGGCACTATGCAAATATTTGGATGGAGTCGGAACAATTGACGGCATTCCGAATTTTAACATGGGGGACAATTAATGAGCGCGTGGGATTCTTTCAGACGGTTGGTTTACTATTATCGCGACTGCGTTTTGCAAGAGGAACGGAGCGGTCCGATATTCAATATCTCCGATCTTGACCGGACGTTTTGCGTTCCCGTTCTTGAATATGATTGGCTGCGCGAACTGGGCAAGCCTCCGGCGGAGAGCGGCGTTCGCGTGGATACCGACGGGGACGGGAATTTTTTTGTCATGCAACGCCTGAAGACGCGCGATGAATTTGACGAAGAAATCTACATCGGCTACCCGACGGAAGTTTTTCGGCAGAACGGGAAAACCTATTGCGTGCCTATTGCACTCGTTCCCGTTGATGTTGATTTTAAAAAAACAACTCAAACAAAACTCCAACTTAAAATTCGCGCTGAAGATGCGAGCATAAATCAAGCGTGGCTTGAGCGTAAGGTGTCGCCGGATGAAAAGAAACGTTTGGAAAGGATGGTGGAAAGTCTACATCGCGATGACGAATTCGCCGGACTGTTCGACTTGCGCCGAGCGTTGCCGTATCTTGCGAAAGTCGCTCGAGCCGAGGGCGCGAAAATTCCTTCGGATGCGCCGACCAGTATGGACTACACGTTCCCGACATTGGCTCGCGATGGCGCACGAAGGTTTTGCAATACCCCAATACTTTTCATCGGGCAAAAACCGCAATATACGAAGACATTGCGAAACGAAATGAAATACATCGCAGAGCAACCGGATTCCGTCTTGGACAAAACCGCGCTCGCGTATGTTTTTAGAGATCCTCCGTTGCCGCCACCCGAACGAGAAAATTTTTATGTGTTCCCGTTTATCGAGGCAAACGACGAGCAACACGCCGCAGTGTCGAATGCGATTGAGTGCGCTGTGTCCAAGGTGACGGGACCGCCGGGGACGGGGAAGTCTCAGGTCGCGGCGAACTGCATCGCGAATTTAATTGTTCACGGAAAATCGGTTTTATTTACGAGCCGAAATCACAAAGCGGTACACGCAATTTTTGAGAGATGCGCAAAATTTTTTCGTGAATCGAAGGCGAACGGGCTGCCTGAAAATTTTTCGAAAAGTTTAATCCACTTTTGCTCGTTGCCGGACGGAGATTTAAAAAATCCGTGGACGAGCTTGGATTTTTCGGCGATGTGTGCGAACTCTTGCGATTCCGGCAATTTAGATGTCGCGAGAGAAGCGTTTGCCGAGGCGGAAGAAGAGTGGGCTT
>CAVEBA010000106.1:0-6345 GCA_963613695.1 Sphaerochaetaceae bacterium | reverse complement strand
ATGCGAATGTCGCGCTCTACCAGATGAGCTACGCCCCCAAAGGAAAATTTAGGTGCAGATAAAATCCTTTTCTCCGGCGACCGTCAAGCGCTTTTTTTTGAAAAAATCAGAACGGGAAAAACAGCGGAATGAAGACAACGCCGATGATCAGCACGATAACGGAAAACGGCACGCCGATTCGCACGAAATCGATGAAGCGGTAGCGTCCCGGCCCGAGCACGAGCGTGTTCACGGGCGAGGAAATCGGCGTCATGAACGCGGTCGATGCGGCGATTGCGATTCCCATTGCGAACGGGTAGGGCGAGAGCGAAAGATTTTTTGCGATGTTCACGGCGAGCGGCGCGAGCAGAACGGCGGTTACCGTGTTTGACATGAAAAGCCCGACAATCATCGTGAAGCCCATGAGCGCGCCGAGAATGAGATACGGACTGCCGTTCCCGAAAACGTTCATTAGCGCGGAAACGGCGATTTCCACTCCGCCGGTTTTTTCGAGCGCGGCGGCAAACGGCATCATGCCGACGATAAGAATCAGCGTTCCCCAGTTGATGCAACGATAGGCGCGATCGATGTCGACACAGCCGGTGCAGATGAGAATCAGACAGCCGATGAGCGCGGCGAGCGCGTTCGGCACGATTCCGGAAATCATCAGTCCGATCATGACGGCGAGCCCGGCGAGCGCGTAGGGCGCGCGTCCGGGAACGGCAGTTTTGTTTTCCGATTCTACGGGAACGTTCAGCACGATGAAGCTGTTGCGGTGCAGTTGAAGATTGTCTGCCGCTTTCCACGATCCCGTGAGCAGGAGCATATCGCCCTCGTGCAATTTTTCCGCGAAAACGTTTTTGGAAATCGTCTTTCCGTTGCGAAGAATTCCGATGACGCTCATGCCGTAGCGGGAACGGAAATTTGACGTCGCCGGCGTTTGTCCCGCGAGCGGAGAATCGGGCATGACGGAAACTTCAATCAGCCCGAATTCGCGTTCGGCGCGCTGAAAATATTTTCCCTCGCCGAGAGGAAAAACTTTCATACCGTAGCGCGCGGCGAGCGCGTCGGCGTCGGTGTCATCGTCTTCGAAATCAATCAGAAGCGCGTCGTCTGCGCGAAGTTCGCAGTCGCCGGTAGGATCGATGAGCCGGCGGTTGAGGCGTTCCCGCCGTTCGATGCAAACGATGTTTGCGCGGTGCTCCGAGCGAAGCGGGAGCTCGCTGATTTTTTTCCCGCAAAACGGCGATTGCGGCGTGAGCACGAGCACGGCGTCGCGCCACGTCAGATTGTAGCGTTTCGCGAGTTCGGAAAAAGTGGTTTTCCGCGCGTTCCCGCGAGCGTCGGTTTTTTCATTGTTCCCGAGAAAACGTCGGGCGTAGAGCATGTAAATTACGCCGGCGGCGAGCACGATCAACCCGATCGGCGAGAACGCGAAAAACGAAAATCCCTCGAAATTGTTGCGTATGAGGCTTGCGTTCATCACCATGTTCGGCGGTGTTGCGACGAGCGACATCATGCCGCTGATCAGCCCGGCAAAACCGAGCGGCATCATCAGGTGCGCGGGGGAAGTTCCGGTTTTTGAGCAAATGCCGAGCACGATCGGAATGAACAACGCGACGATTCCGGTCGAGCTCATCACCGAGCCGATGAGCGCGACGGCGACCATCATGAAAACGACGAGCCGCGTTTCGCTCCCGCCGGCTTTTTTCAAAATCCACGCGCCGACATCGTTTGAAACTCCGGTGCGCACGAGTCCCTCGCCGATCACGAACATAAGCCCGATCAGAATCACGCTCGAATCGCTGAATCCGGCAAAAGTTTCTTCAAGCGAGAGAATTCCGGTCAGCGGGAGCGCGAGCATCGCGAACAGCGCGACGATGTCCATACGCGGTTTGTTGATGATGAAAAAGAAAACGCAGATGCCGAGCAGTCCGAGCGTTATGAGAAGTGGCGTGTTTTCCATTGCGAAGAATTATTTTTTTGCGGGAACGAAAAAATCGTGTGCGGTCAGTGTTTTGCGAGAAGCTCGCGAGCGTGAGCGCGCGCGGCGGGAGAATTGCGGTCGCCGAGCATTCGCGCGAGCTCGTCTTCGCGGGAACGCGCATCGCCGTCGAGACATTCGATTGCAACCGTCGTCGCGGAATCCGTCTGCGTTTTCGTCACGCGAAAATGATGATCGCCGAGCGCGGCGACTTGCGGCAAGTGCGTGATGCAAAAAACTTGGTGTGCGCGCGCGACTTCCGCGAGCTTGTGCGCAACGTGCACGGCGATTTCGCCGCCGACGTTTGAGTCCGCTTCGTCAAACACGAGCACGGGCGTCGCGTCCACGTCTGCGAGCATTGCTTTGAGCGCGAGCATGACGCGAGCGGTCTCGCCGGCGGAGGCGATTTTGTTGAGCGGGAGCAAATCCTGTCCGGCATTCGGAGAAAAAAGAAACGAGCACGCGCTCGCGCCCGTTTCCGAAAGTGCGGGCGTTTCCGTGAGCCGAATTTCGAAATCCGCTTTTTTGAAACCGAGGTCGATGAGAATTTTTCGCGTTCCCGCCGCGAGTTTTTTTGCGGCGGAGAGGCGTGCGGCGTGAAGCGTTCCCGCGCGGGAACGCAAATCTTTTTCGCGCTCGGCGGCGGCGGCGATTGCGCGTTCGAGCGTTCCCGCGACATCGCTTTGTCGCTCGATGCGCAGGGCGAGCGCGTCGCGTTTGGCGCGAACGCTCGCGGCATCTGGACCGTATTTGCGGCGCAGCTCGAGCCATGCATTCATGCGCTCGGAAATCTCGGCGGCGGTTTCGGGATCGACGTCGATTTCGCCGCGCAGTGCGGCGTATTCCGCGCGCAAGTCTTCCGCTTCGATTGCGAGAGAATTTGCGCGTTGCGCGAGCGTTCCCGCGGCGGGAACGATTTCGGAAATTTCGCCGGAAAGCCGGAGAATCTGCGGGAACGCGGCGGCGAGCCCGTCATCTCCGAGCGCAGAATCTATCCCGCCGAGCAACGATTCGAGTTCCTGCGCGTGGGAAATTTTTGCAAAATCGCCTTCGAGCCGCGCGATCGCTTCGTCGGAAAGTTCAAGGCGGTTCATCGCGTCGAGTTGCGATTGCGCGAACGCGATTTCGTCGGGCGACATTTTTTCCTGCGAGCGAATTTCTTCGATTTCGGCGAGCGCTTTTTTCCACTCGCGGAAACGCGCACCGAAATCCGCTCGCGCTGCGGCGTTCCCGGCGAAAAGATCGAGAATTTCGAGCTGGTGGTGTTCGTGAAACAGTTTTTGCGGTTCGCCCGGACCGTGAAAATCAATCCACGTTTCGCCGAGCGCGGCGAGTTGCGCGAGCGTGGCGAGCGAGCCGTTCACGCTGATGCGCCCGGGTTTTGAAACATGAATTGCGCGGCGCAAAATCAGTTGTCCGTCCTCGCAACGCGGGAGCGCGAGCGCATCGAGCGCGGCGTTCACGCGCGCGGGATCGTCGAGCGCGATGACGGCTTCGATTTCGCACGCGTCCGCGCCTTTGCGGATTGCGGTTTTCGCCACGCGATTTCCCGCGAGAATCGCGAGCGCGCCGAGCAATACGCTTTTGCCCGCGCCCGTTTCGCCCGTTACGACGTTGAACCCGCTTTCGAACTCGAGCTCGACGGCGTCCATCAGCGCGAGATTTCGGATTTTAAGAAATTGCAGCATGAAAAATTTTTGAAAATTCGTTTGTTATTTTTTTGCGAGCTCGGCGAGCGCGCGAATGTCGAGTTTGCCCGTGCCGAGCGCGGGAATTTTGTCCGTGAGCTTCATTTCGCGCGGAATCCAAAGATTCGGGAAACCCGCCTCGGAAAGCTTTTTCCCGAGCGCAGAAAGATCGAGTCCGGGAAGCGTCGTAACGAGCACGAGCGATTCGCCTTTTGCGGGATCGGGACGTCCGGTGACGGCGATTTGAAGCGATTCTCCGTCGAGACAAAGAATTTTCACGAGCGCTTCTTCCACGCTCCCGTGCGGCACCATTTCGCCGCCGATTTTTGAAAAACGCGAGAGCCGTCCGCGAATCGTGATGAAGCCGCGTTCGTCCATGGAAACGACATCGCCGGTTTTATACCAACCGTCGGCGTCCGTCGCGGGAACGGGCGTTCCCGTGTCATCGAGATAGCCGCTGAAAATATTTGCGCCTTTGAGGTAGAGCATTCCGCTCGCGTCGAACGGCAACGGCGCGTTCGTCTCGAGGTCGCGCACTTCCGCATTCATGCCGGGAAAAAGAATCCCGACCGATCCCGCCTTGCGCCCGATATGGCACTCGCCGGAGTGTTCGTCTTCGACATCGGGTTTGTTCACGGCAACGACGGGCGACGCTTCCGTCATGCCGTAGCCCTCAAGATAAAGGCAGTTCGGGAATTTTTTCTCCCACGCATCGGCGAAGCCTTCGGGCGTTTTTTCCGCTCCCGCGATGACGAGCCGCACGGAGTCGAGATACGCGGGCTGCGCTTTTTTCAAATAGGTGCGGAGAAATGTCGGCGTGCTGAGCATGACGGTTGCGCGCTCTTCGCGAATCGCTTGCACGTTGCGGGCAAAATCCAGAGGCGAGGGCGTCGTGACGGCGAGCACGCGGCGCGTGGGCGCGAACCAGAGCAAAGTCGTGTAGCCGAAGCAGTGAAAAATCGGCAGGTTGCACAGCAAGCGCGTGCGCGGCGGGAGCACGTCCGCATCGTCGATTTGCATGCAGTTTGCGATAACGTTTTTGTGTGAAACGATTGCCGCTTTCGGCATTCCGGAGCTTCCGCTCGTGAAAAGCACGCCGGCTTCGGCATCGCCGCCGATCGCGGGAACGCCCCAAAGTTTTTTGAGCACAAAGCTCGGGAACAACACGGTTTGCGCGAGCGAAAGCAGAATTTCCCCGCGCGGGAGCGCCTTTAATTCGTCGAGCAAATCAATTTGTTTTTCCGGCAACGGAAAATCCGGAAACCGTTCCTCGAGCTGTTTTTTCATCGCGCCGACGGTGATCACGGTTTCGATTTCCGCCTTTGCGTAGCAGGATTCGAGCTGCGCGCGCCCGAGCGTGAAATTCAAATTGACGGGAATTTTTCCCGCGAGCACGCAGGCGTAATTCGCGAGCATTCCCGCGATGCCCGGCGGAAGCACGATGCCGATGCGGCGTTCCCGCAACTCCGCTCCGAATTTTAGCGAAAGCCGCCGCGCAACCGCCAACAGCGCCCCGCGCGACATTTTTTTCCGCGCAAGCGAATGGTCGATGACCGCCGTTTCGAACGGATTCGCCGCGCACGCATCGACGAGCGTTCCCGCGAGATGCCCGCGCAATTCTTCCCGCTCGGAAAAAAGTTTCGTGCCGAGCTCGAGCACCGCCTCGCGCGCTTCCGCAACGCTTTTCGCTCCCGGCTCTTTGCCCATTTTGAACGGCTCGCCGAACTCAATCGCTACCGGCGTGCGCGAAATGCGCGGACGTTTTTTGAAAAACGTTTTTCCGTGAAAACTGAAAAAACCGCCCCACAGCCCGTCGATGTAGGCGGGAACGACGGGAACGTCCGCGCTCCTCGCAATGAGCCGAAAACCGCCGAGAAACGCTTGCAGACTGCCGTTGCGCGTCATGCAACCCTCGGGGAAAATGCAGACGAGCTCGCCCGCGCGCAACGCTTCAATCGCCGTTTTCATGCCGTCTTTCGCCTTGTCCGGCGCAATCGGAATCGTGCGCATCGCACGCATGAAAATTCGGCTGAGAAAATGATCTTCAAAACCCGCCCACGAGACGTAGCGCACCGGGCGCGGGCACGCCAGCCCCATGCACACCACGTCCATATACGAAGCATGATTCGAAATCACGATGCAACCGCCGCGCGCGGGAACGCGCTCCGCACCGAGCGTTTTTCTGCGATAAAAAAACAGACACACCACCGTGCAGAACGGACGAAAAAAAGCATATCGCCACGTGTATTCCCGGCGATACACCGAAAAAAGTTTGAGGTAGATTCCGGCGATGCACCACGCGAATACGACAAGCGCGAAAAAGATGCAGAAAATCATGCGCGATATTCTGAAAGCGAAACTTCCCGCTGGCAAACGGAAAGCAGGAAGCGGAGGGCTGGTTGACTGGTGGACTGGAGAACTGGTTGACTGGAGAACTGGTGGACTGGTGAAATCTGTTTTTGCCGAAGGCAAAAATTTTGGGGGCGGAGACGTCCACGTCTCCGCATTTTGATTTTTTTTTGCCGAAGGCAAAAATCCGCACGAGACTCCTAAACTTCTAAACCTTTTCAACTTCTCAACTTTTTTCGCGGGAACGCGAAAAAACCGTCCGCGAAGCGGGCGAACTGACGCTAACCGTAGGGCGAGCGCGGGAACGCGCGAGTCCTACGGATAAAGCGTGAAGAAACCGCGTCT